>CAYMFV010000019.1:0-18266 GCA_964389745.1 uncultured Planctomycetales bacterium
CCGCCGTCATTCTGGCGACCGTCTCCTCCTGGCCCGGGTCGAAGAGGCCCGCCTGGTCGCTGCCCAGGGGGGGGGAGATGTGGAGGCGGCCCGGCGCCTCCTGGACTCGGTGCTGGCGGCGCCGACGGACATCCTCCCGGGCGACGAGCTGTTGACGGCCGTCGCCCGGGAGGAGGCCAGGCGCCTGCTCGAGGCGCTCCCGGCGGACTAGAAGGGACTCAAGCCGGTGCGTTCCCGGATGGTCTCGTACACCGGGGCACCGGTCTCGTCGAAGGTGTCGACCAGGATGAGACGGTCGAAGAGCATGGTCGGCCCGCCACCGTTCAGAGCCCAGTGGCAGGAGCCACAGTCACCGGCCGCGCCCAGGGCGCTGGCGGGCGGCAGGACGTTGTGGTCCTTGGAGAAGGGCACCTCGGACTCGGCCTTGATGCCGCTACCTTGCAGCGGGAACCAGTTCACGCCCGAGGCGGTGCCGGGATCCTCGTACCACACCCGGCCGCCCTTGACCAGGACCGGCCGGGCGGCCACCTGGACGCCGTAGCTGTCGGTCCCCTTGAGGGCCTGGATGTAGGTATGGATCTCGGCCTCGGTGTTCACCTCCGGAATGCCGTCCCCGTTGTCGTCGGCGGTCCCCGGCAGGGGCACGCCGGCAGTGATCTGCCGCACCCGCCACAAGGCGACGGGCTGGATGAGGTCGTCGGTGGTGTCGCCGGGAGTCCCGTTGTCGTCCCAGTCGCCCCACCACATGGTCAGGAGGAGCTTGTTCGGGAAGAGGCGCTCCTTGCCATCCTTGCCCACCTTCCAGTCCAGGCTCGGGAACCACCGGCTCTTGTCGGGATCGGCGGGATCCAGGGGATCGGCGGACAGGAACTGGTCCGTGTAGTAGGCCGTCTGGATGCCCGTGACCGCGTTGTCGATGGCAAGCTGGGCCGGGCCCTGGACGTGGGGAATGTGGCACACCTGGCAGGCGAGCACCTCCAGGTGCCGCGCTGTGTGGATCGGCGAGGTGTAGGGCGTGGCCTCGGGATGGTGGAGGGGGCTGGCGGGATCGTGGCAGTCCCGGCAGTCCCGGAGGTCCTGGTAGTCGAGCTCGTCGAGGACGGTACCGGCGGTGGCCCGTCCCTTGGCGAACTGGTGCTCGGCCCCGGCCGGGTGGCACTCGGTGCAGGCGGTGCTCTCGGTGGGTTCCTTGTCGTTGGCCGGGTCGGCGTCGTCCAGGTTGTTGAAGTGGGCGTAGTGGACGTCCTGGCTCGGATCGAACCAGACCCGCCCGCGCTTCTTCTGGTCGGCCAGGGCGTGGCAGCCCCAGCAGGCGTGGTCCTTGGGTTGGTGGACGATGCTGCCGCCCGGCATGAGCAGCCGGCCCTGGGCGTCCTCCACGAGGGTGCGGTTGGCCAGGCCGACGGTGTAGTCGATCTGCAGGGTCTCCGCGGTGGGCGGGCTCCCTGGCGGCAGGTTCATGAGGACGAAGTTCGAGAACCAGCCCTGGCCGGCGGTCGCCGCGGCGGCGAAGGCCGGCACGGGCAGGCCCGCATCATCGGTCAGGAGGTGCCGGCCGCGCATGGTGGCGCCGCGCCACAGGGCGTTCTGGATGCCCGTAGTGTCCACCGTCCAGTCACGGCGGTGGCAGTGCATGCAGTCCGGTTCGGAGACGCCGGTGACGTCCCAGCGGGCAGCCACCAGAGCCCCGGTGGTGGTGTCCAGGAGGGCGTAGTCACCGTCGAGGGTGACGTCGCCGGCGGACTTGCCCAGAAGCTCGTAGCCGAACTGGCCGGTGACGACGTCGAAGTACTTGAGGCCGTCCCGGTCGTACTCGGAGGGGCCGCCACCCGGGTGGCAGCCACTGCACATGAAGGTCCAGAAGTAGGACGTCTTGTCGATGGCGGACTCGTTGGCGTTGGTCTTTCCAGCCAACTGGCTGGAGTCGGCGGACGGCGGTCACCACTTGCCGTACATGCCGGCAGAGCGGATGTACTTGCGCCCGTCACCGAAGTAGTCGTCCTTGGTGACGATGTTGCCGGCAGCATCGGTGCGACCTTGCTGGAAGTGGTAGCCGCGGGCGATGCGGTCGACGTCGTGGCAGCGCCCGCAGGTGTTGCGCGGGCTGTAGGGCTCCGTGGCGGTCGCGTCCAGGGCGTTGCCGAAGCGATCCAGGAGCAGGACATCAGGGTGCAGAGGCGAGGCGGAGATGACGCTGCTGCTGCCGCCGTCGTTGCAGGCCGGCAGCCAGGCCAGCGCGATCCCACCTGCCAGGGCGAGGGAGCTCGCCCAGAGGAGTTTCAAGGAATGCGTGTTCACGGTCGTACCCCCACGTGCTGTGGCTAAACCATGACCGTGACCGGGCAAGGACGGAGTCCCATATGATGAGTGGATATATGGAAGCACGAAGTGTGCGCCAGCGGCTCAGGGAACCTGGACGGCGATACCCGGCGTCAGTGTGCCGGTGGCTGTGTCCAGGGCCTGCAGCCAGATGGTGTGCCCTGCCGCAGGGGGGGGGACGTCGAGGTACAGGACGGCGACTCCGACCAGGTCGGCGTCGGCCTGACCCAGGGGAAGGATCGGTGGCGAGAGGGCCAGATCACCGAACGGAGAAGGCGTCGGGCCGGGGCCGGTCGAAGATCCTGCGACGAGCTGGCTGGCTCCGGGCGTCGTTCCCGCGACCAGCACGGTGGCCCGGGCACCGGCCTGGAGATGGTGGACGGCCAGGACCGGCCCCCCGGTGAGGTTGACGAGGTTGCCGGCGGCGTCCAGGAGGACCAGGTCCTCGCCGGGCAGCAGATCGCCCTGCCACGGGCCGAGCACGAGCAGTTTCATGCCCCCGGTGGGCGGCGTGGCCCGGGCCCGGAAGGCAGGCGGGTCCGGGGAGAGGTAGAGACGGCCGCCGGCAGTGAGGACGCTGCCGGGGGGAAAGGTGAAGCCGATGCCGCCGGTCAGGGTCCAGCCGGAGAGGTCCACGGCCACCGGGTTCGGGTTGCGGAGCTCGACGTAGGCCTCGGCCGGGTCGCCGGAAGCGGGCGCGGCCTCGATCTGGCCGAAGCCGACGCTCACGAAGTCGGCCTGGCGGGCGGGGATGATGCCCGACTCCAGGTCGCTGTGGGTCAGGAAGAGGTGGACCCGGCGGACCGCGAGGTACTCCTGGACGAGCTGCTTCAGGCCGCCGTGGAAGTCGAGCTGCAGGGTGCCCCAGGAGGGCAGGCCCCAGCGGGCCTGGTCCAGGGCCACGTCCGGGTCCATGGCGAGGCGCAGCTCCTCGACGCGCTGCTCGTAGCGGAGCTGGCCGGCGGGCGTGCCGGGCTCCTGGAGGAGCTCGTCCATCAGCGTGCGCAGCCGCCGCAGGTACATCTCCCTGGTCTCCGGGGTCTGGAAGACGGCGTCGATCAGGCGGTTCCAGACGTTGTCCACCTTGCGGTGGTCGCTGTCCCCGAAGAGCGGATGGCTGTAGGGGTCGTCGTCGGCCCAGATGGTGTCGTCGAAGAGGCCGCCCTGGAGGGTGTAGTTGCGGCCGAAGGTCAGGTCCTTGTCCCAGGGGAGCATCCGCCACTCCCCGTCGCCGTCGCTGTCCCGATAGAGGTAGTAGTTCTTCTCCAGGTGATCGTTGTCGTGCATCAAGGAGGTCGCCGCCAGGTAGTTGACCACCGCCGGGATGTCCAGGTTGTCGAAGAGGTAGTACTGGCGGTCCGGATCGGCCTGGAGGATGCCGCCGATGAAGGCCTGCAGGTCGCTGTTGTCCTCCCAGAGGCGGGTCTTCTTCTCCACCCCGGCGAAGGCGCTGGTGCACGGATTGAACATCTTGTAGAGGGCTCCATCCGGATCCAGGCCCTGGCGGCGCAGGTAGTCCTCGTCCGGCTGCTCCACGAAGATGGCGACGCTGAAGAAGGCGCCGTTCTGTTCCAGTCGGACGGGGAAGGAGATGCTGTGCTCGGCTCCGGCGTCCCGATAGGTCTCCCAGGCCAGGACCTGGCGGACGTAGGCCTTGTCGATCCAGGTGGAGTTCAGGTTGACCTCGTCCACCCGGTCGAGGGCCGGATCGAAGCGGAAGTGCCGTCCGGGGAGGAAGTCGAACTTGTAGAACTTCTTCGGGTAGAGGAGGGCGGCGCTGCCCCGGGCCCGGACGTGGACGTTGTCGTAGAGCTCGCCGTCGTACCAGAGGGAACAACGGGTGCCGATGACGGTGTCGGCCTGGGCCGGGTCCTCCACGAACCACTGGTAGATGGGCAGGGCGCTCTGCAGCCCGGGGTCGGCCACCACCGTGCCCAGGTACTCGGGCATCTCCAGGGGATTGGAGAAGTAGGGGAAGCGGCTCCAGCGCCCGGTGCTGTCGGTGGCCTCCACCCGCCAGCGCAGCAGCTCGCCAGGGGCCGCTGCCCCGGCCGGGATGGTGCCCGTCCAGATGTTGTCGCCGGCCAGCAGGTCGCCGTTCGTGCCGTCGTCGTACATGGGCAGCCGGATCTCGTTGCCGTACATGACCCGGTAGACGAGCTCGACGAAGCCGGCCGGTCCCAGGTCGTCGAGGACCGTCGCCCGGACCAGCACGGTGTCGGCCACGCCGGGTTGCAAGGGAGCGTGCAGGACCTCGGTGACGAGGGGGCCACCGGGCCCGTTGGCCGCGCCCGGAGTGGGCTCCGGGAAGAAGGTCGGCTGGCCGGCCGTGGCGAGGGGGAAGGCCAGACCGTAGGAGACGTCCTCGTACTGGGCCGGGTAGGCGGGCGCGTACTCGTGGTGGATGGCACCGCCGGGCTCCACCAGGGCCAGGTACTCGCCGTCGGCGTCCAGGCGGAAGCTGGTGTGCAGCTCGGCGCCGGGCACGGCCCGGTCCTTGCCCGAGGCGAAGACCAGCAGGAAGCCGCCCGGTGGCAGGACGACGCCCGCCGGGAAGAGCCAGCGCCGGGGCTGCTGCGGGTCGTCGGTCAGGGCCCAGCCGCCCAGGTCCACGGGCGAGACCCCGCGGTTGTGCAGCTCGATCCAGTCGCTGGAGTCGCCGTCCTCGTCTTCCAAGGTCGCCCGGTTCGAGGCCTGGAACTCGCTGATGCGCAGCTCGGGCGGGAAACCCTCGGGCATGGCCTGCTGCGGCCCCTGGGCGGCGCCCGCCCGGGGGGGGGCGAGCGCCGCCAGGAGGAGGAAGCAGGCCGCCGCAACAGCGGCGCCAGGGCTCCCACCAGGGGCAATCACTGCACGGTCAAGGCCAGGGGGTTGGACAGGATGCCGGCAGTCAGGTCCACGGACTGGGTCCACACCGGCAGGCCGGCCGCCTGGGGCGGCACCTGCTGAGTGAAGTGGACCTCGCCCAGGGCATCGGCGGTGCGGGGCGGCAGCTGCACGATGGGCTGAGCCATGGCCACCAGGCCGAAGGGCGTCGGCGTCGGGCCCCGGCCGGCCAGGGAGTAGGCGGTGATGACGGTGCCGCCTGGCGTGCAGTTGACGATGTCGAAGTTCGCCTGGCTCCCGGCCACCAGGTTGGACACGGTGTAGATGGGCCGGAAGAGGGGCGTGTCGATGACGATGTCGTCGAAGTCGAAGCCCGTGGCGACGAAGGAGTTGCCCGACTGGATGCGGATCTCGTTGAAGCGGAAGTCATCGACCATGACGTCCAGGTCGGCCACCGTGGTCGGGTGGTCCGAGGCCGGGTTCAGCCAGAGCTGCACCCGTTCCTGGCCGGGCAGGAAGTCGATCCGGTACACCAGGTGGGTGAGGACGTCGCAGTCGCTGCCGATCACGGTCTGGGGAGCGGGATGGAAGCGGAAGTCGTGCAGGCCCCACTCGTTGGTGAAGGACGGGCTGCCGAAGAAGAGCATCTCGCCCCCGAAGCGGATGTAGAGGGACAGACCGCCGTAGTCGTCGTCGCTGCCCGGGACCCGCTGGCACCAGAAGCGGATCCAGATAGTCGTGCCGTCGGCGCCCAGGAGGCCGCTGCCGGGATCCAGGATCGGATCCATGCCGATGGTCTCCATGGAACGCCAGGAGCCCTCGTTGTCGATGTTGGTGCGGCCCTTGTTGCCGACGGGGTCGAAGCCCGGCGTCTCGACGATGGCGTTGTCACCGGTGGCGCCGGACCACCAGCCCTCCAGCCATCCCCAGCCGCCGTTCTGGCCGCCCAGGGGGGTTCCAGGGACGTAGTCGAAGCTCTCGGCGGCGAGGGTGTCCCACTGGGCCGGCACGGCCGGTGTCAGCAGAACGGCGCCCAGGGCCGTCAGGACGAGGAAGGGGAACTTGCGCATGGTTTGCTCGCTCAGCTGCAGGTTGCTACTGGGAGAGGATGACGGCCGTGTAGGGCCCGATGCTGACGCTGCCCCAGAAGGGCATGCCGTGCATGGAGCCGGCCACGGCGGTCACGTCCGGGCTGGGCCAGTCGCCGAAGGTCGGGTCGTAGCCTGCCCAGTCGCTGTTGAAGCGCACGTACCACGTTCCACCTCGGGGCAAGCCGATGTTGTACACGGGGTAGGAACGGTTGGCGCAGTTGACCAGGACGATGACGTCGTCGCCGGGGCCGCCCTGGTCCCAGCGGTGGAAGGCCAGCACCTTGTCGGTGTCGTTGACGTGATAGACGTTCAGGTTGTTGCCCAGGAGCCCCCGGGTATTGTTGTACCAGTTGCGGCGCAGCCGGATCAGGTCCCGGTAGAGGTCGTGGATGCCGGCGAAGGTGATCAGCCGGGACCAGTCCACCGGGTCGGTGTCGCTGAACCAGCCATCTTCCAGGAGCTCCTGGCCCTGGAGGATCATGGGGATGCCGGGGCTGGTGAAGACCAGGGCGGCGCCGAGAGTGGAGCGCTTCTTCGAGTACCAGGAGGTGGCGTTGCCGGGCCAGATGGCCTCGGGGAGTCGGGACTTGCCGTTGGCGGTCTCGTCGTGGGACTCGGTGTAGGCGACGCGCTGGAAGGCACTGCCGTTGTAGTAGTGGGCGATGGCGTCTCGCAGGGCCCACATGTTCCGGTTGTTGTCGTCGGGCTCGATCATGAAAGCCCGCACCGGATGGACGAACTGGGCGTCCCACTGGCTGTCGAAGCCGGCACCGCCGACCCCGGTGTCCTTGGTGATCCACTCGTTGTTCCACATGTCCTCGGCGATGGAGATCTTCCAGCCCTGGAGCCGGTCGATCTCGTCGTTCACCCACTGCATCAGGGACCAGCCCTCGGGGATGTCGCCGCCGAAGCCGTTGTCCCGGGTGCGGATGTTGACCGTGGAGTCCCAGCGCAGCCCGTCGAAACGGTACTCCTGGAGCCAGAACAGGGCGTTGTCCCGGATGTACTGGCGCACCTCGTTGCGGCCGTAGTCCGGGCGGGTGTCGCCCCAGGGCGTCTGGGAGCGACTGTCCTGGAAGAAGTAGATGCCGCCGTAGTTGCCCTGGTACCAGCCGTCGAAGCGCCACAGGTCCAGGTCGTTGGGGCCCCAGTGGTTGTAGACCACGTCCACCAGGACCGCGATCCCCCGAGCGTGCGCCTCGCGGATGAAGGTCTTCAGGTCGGCGACGTTGCCGTAGGCGGACTCGATGCTGAAGGGGTGCGAGTAGTTGTAGCCCCAGGAGTAGTCGTTGGGGAACTCGCAGATGGGCATCATGTTGATGACGTTGACGCCCAGGTCCGCCAGGTAGTCGAGCTTCTGGGTGGCGCTGGCGAAGGTGCCGGGACTGCCGCCGGGACTGTCGTTGAAGGTCCCGACGTGCAGCTCGTAGATCACCATCTCGTTCCAGGCCGGCGTGCTGTAGCCGCTGCCCGTGCCCCAGTCGAAACGATCCGGATCGATGACCACCGAGTCGCCGACGGAGTTCGTCAGCTTGCGTGCGTGGGGATCGTTCTTCCAGAGCGTGCCCGAGGGACCGTCGATGACGAAGCGGTAGTGGGCGCCATGGCCGAGGTTACGCACGTCCAGGGACCAGTTGCCGTTGCCCTCGGAGGCAAGGGGGCTGGCGGTCGCGGACCAGCCGTTGAAGTCGCCGGCCAGCTGGACCGCGGTGGCGAAGGGGGCCCAGACCCGGAAGGCCGTGCCGGCGACACCGTTCAGGTCGGTGTAGACCGTGGCCCCCATGCCGGTGTGCAGGCTCGGGATGGTCTCCGGCAGGTAGGAGATGTTGTAGGAGGTGGCCGGGCCGTGCAGGACGCCGATGTACCAGGTGCCGGTTCGCAGGGGGGGGGTGGAGGCGCCGTTCACCCGCAGGCTCTCGTTGCTGGTGCCGGGCGTGGCCGCCCGGAAGTCCCAGTCCTGCTGGGTCGGAGGTGCGCCGAAGCGGAGGTAGAGATCGGCGTCGTTGCCCTGGAGGCCGGTCAGGGTGACGGCGAGCTGGGGCTGCCAGTCCTCCACCCGGAGCTGGTAGTAGGAGAAGACCCGCTGCGCCTGGGGCGGCAACGGGCCGGCCGGGAGGCCCTGGGGGGTGGCCAGGAGGGGCAGGAGAAGGAGGGGCAGCGGCTGCATGTCGGCCTGGGGGGCTTGTCGTATTCTGCCATGGGAATGGACCTCGCCCGGCGGATCCTCCCTCTCCTCCCTCACCTGGCCCCGTGGCCCGGGGTGGTCGCCCAGGAGGCCGCCAGCGGGCCTCCTGCCCTGCCCCGGGAGCTCCAGGAGCGGGTGAACCGGGCCATCGACCGGGGGGTGGGCTTCCTCCTGGGCACCCAGCTCGCCGACGGCTCCTGGGAGTACCT
Source organism: uncultured Planctomycetales bacterium (assembly GCA_964389745.1). Lineage (GTDB taxonomy): Bacteria > Planctomycetota > UBA1135 > UBA1135 > UBA1135 > CAYMFV01. Next base: position 8,631 of record CAYMFV010000019.1, read on the forward strand.
GGCCCCGGAGTACGGCGGCGGCCACACCGCCCTGGTGGTCTTCACCCTCCTCCGCTCTGGGGTGAGGGCGGAGCACCCGGCGGTGCGCCAGGCCCTGGCCTGGCTGGCGGCCGAGGCGGACAACAAGACGTACGCCTTGTCCTGCCGCCTCCTGGCCTGGCATGCGGCCGGCCGGAAGGAGGACCGCCGGCTCCTGGAGCGGGACCTCCGGACCCTCCTGGCCAACCAGGATGGCCCGGGCCTGTTCCGCTACCCGGACGAGCGGGAGGCGGACCTCTCGAACGCCGTCTTCGCGGCCCTGGGCCTCCAGGCGGCGGCCCGGGCCGGGCTCCGGGTGCCGGCGAAGACCTGGCAACGCCTCGCCCAGGCGACCCTGGCCTGCCGGGGCCCGAAGGAGGAGTACCACGGCGGGAGCGGCCGGCCCCAGGTTGCCCGGGGCTTCGGCTACCACCCCGGACGGCCTCCCACCGGCTCCATGACCACTGCCGGGATCACCGTCCTGGCCCTGGCCCGGGAGGCCCTGGGCCGGAGGGCCGGTCGGCTCGGCCGGGATGCCGAGGCTGCCATCACCGAGGCCGTGCGCTGGCTGGCCGGGCACTGGGCCCTGGAGGCCAACCCGGCCGAGCCCGAGGCGAAGTGGCACTACTACTGGCTCTACGGCCTGGAGCGGGTGGGCAGCCTCCTGGAGCTGGAGGAGATCGGCGAGCACGCCTGGTACCCGGAAGGAGCCGCCTGGCTGGTGGCGGAGCAGCGCCCGGACGGCTCCTGGCACGGCCGGGGCCGGGAAGGCCACGCCGAGGTGGACACCTGCCTGGCGCTGCTCTTCCTGAAGCGGGCCACGGCGGCGGTGGCGGTGACCGGCGCGGCGGCAGCCGCTCAGGAGGAGGGCCTGGCCACCCGGGACCCCAGGGCGGCAGTGCGCATCCGGGCCAGCGGGGACACGCCCCTCTCGGTGTGGATCGCCGCCTTCGGACCCCAGGCGGCGGCGCTGTGCTGGCCCGGCGAGGAGGAGGTGGGTCCCCGGGTGCGCCGGGTCCTCTGGGAGGCCCGCCGGCCGGGCCCCCGGGGGGGGGAGGTCCTGACCCTGGCCGAGGTCCCGGGGGACCCGGCGCAGCCGGTGGCGCGCCCGCGCTTCGCCGCCCGGCTGGTCTTCCCGGAGAGCGGCCGCTGGCTCCTCCAGGCCCGGGTGGAGGTGGCCCTGCCGCCCCGGGAGGGGGCGGCAGAAGGGGGGGGGACGGCGGAGCTGCGCTCGCCGCCGTTGCTGGTGGAGATCGAGGAGGTCCTGGAGGACTGGCGCCTGGAGCAGGCCACGGGCCGCCGGCGCAACCTCCTCGATCCCGCGGCGGTGACCGCCGAGGCCTCCTCCGAGCTCGGTCCGGGCGAGCGGGCGGAGCTGGCCGCGGACGGCTGGGCGGGCACGGCCTGGGTGTGCTCCCCGGAGGACGAGGCGCCCTGGATCCGCCTGCGGCTGCGCCGGCCGGTGAAGGCCGACACGCTGGTCCTGACCCACGCCTGGAACAAGGCCTTCGACCGGGGCCGGCCCCGGGCCCGGCGGGTGCGCGTCCTCCTCGACGGCAAGGAGAAGGACGCCCTGACGGTGGAGCTGGCGGCGGACCCCCGGCGGAGCACGGTGATCCCCCTGGAGGGGGTACGGCGCCTGCGCCTGCTCGAAATCCGTATCCTGGATCTCCGGCCCGGTCAGCCCGGCCGGGATCCCGCCGGCTTCGCGGAGATCCACCTCGAGCGGCGGGGGGAGTAGTTGCCACCATGAAGATGCTTTCCATGTTCTGTTGCGTCCCGCTCCTGGCGCTGGCCCAGGAGCCCACCCCCGCTGCGGCCGTGCAGGAGCTCAAGGCCGCCTACGAGAAGGCGCGGGCGGAGTTCAGTGCCGCCTACGTGGCGGCGAAGACCGAGGAGGAGAAGCAGCGGATCCTTGCGGAGAAGTACCCGCGGGCGGATGACTGGGCGCCCGGGTTCCTGGCCATTGCCGAGGAACACCCGGACGACCCGGCGGCGGTCGAGGCCCTGGTCTGGGTCGTCTCCTCGTGCATGGCCCGCAGCCAGGAGCGTGCCCTGGACGCGTTGCTGGCGCGGCACGTGCGGGCGCCGGGCCTCGAACCGGCCTGCCTCGCGCTGCGCTACAGCAGCACCGGGAAGGCGGTCGTCTTCCTCGAGCGGGTGCTGGACGAGAGTCCCTTCAGCACGACGCAGGGCGCGGCCTGCTACGCCCTGGCCCGTCTCCTGCTCCGGGAGCCCGCCACCCGGGAGCGGGCGGAGCGGCTCCTGGAGCGGGCGGTCGAGGAGTTCGACAACGTCGCCCTGTGGCGCGACCGCACGGTCGCCGATGCCGCCCGGGCCGACCTCTTCGAGCTGCGCAACCTGGTGCCGGGCAAGGAGGCGCCGGAGATCACGGGCGAGGACGTCGAGGGCCGGGCCATGAAGCTCTCGGACTTCCGCGGCCAGGTGGTGGTGCTCGACTTCTGGGGCTTCTGGTGAGGGCCCTGCCGGGCCATGATCCCGCACGAGCGGTCGCTCGTGGAGAAGTTCGCCGACAAGCCCTTCGCCATCGTCGGTGTCAACAGTGACGGGGACCGGGACGAGCTGCGGAAGATCCAGGAGCGGGAGGGCATCACCTGGCGTTCCTTCTGGGACGGCGGTGGCACCAGCGGCCCCATCGCCACGGCCTGGAACGTCCACGCCTGGCCCACGATCTACGTCCTGGACCACCGGGGCGTGATCCGCCACAGGAACCTCCGGGGCGAGGCCCTGGAGCGGGCGGTGGAGCAGCTCCTGGCGGCAATGGAGGAGGAGCAGTAGCGGCGGGGGCGCCTCGCCGCCGGGGAGATTCCGTTGTAGGGTGGGGCGGCGGCCCCATCTCCTGGCGGCTGATCCCTGTCAACCCTCCCACTACTGGATCTGCATGCGACACCTCTTCTTGGTGCTGATTGGCACCGCCCTCCTTGCGCCGTACTCCCCTGCCCAGAACCCGACCAAGGTCGGCGAAATCATCCTGGCCACGAACGAGAGCGCTCGGGGCGTGTCCTTCGAGTGGCCCCATGCCTACGTGGGACAGTTCACCGATGGCATCCAGTACAAGGTGGACATCTCGAACGTCAACAACCCGCTCCTGGTGACCACGTTCAACCCCTCCTGGGGCGACGAGTGGAACGAGAACTTCCTCTACCAGGGCCTGCTCTTCACCGGCCACCGTTTCGGCGGCCTCAACATGTGGGACGTCAGCGGTGCTCCTGCGCAGCTCGACAGCGTATCCACGAACTACCACTTCGCCGGCCTGGACGTCCTGCCCTTTCCCGGGAACCCCTACCTGCTCTACGGCGAGCACAACGCCGGCACCCAGCCGGCCTGCCTGATCGTCTACGAGTTCGCCGGCGGCAGCCTGGTGCAGGTCGGCAGCAGCCTGGTGGGCGGCAACCAGCGCGATGGCCGCTTCGTGCTCGTGACCAGCGACCAGTGGGTGTACCAGCTCGACGCCGGCGCCGGCTCGTCGCGCCCCCTGAACCTGAACATCTACGACCTGACCGCTCCGCCGACGCCGGTCTTCTGCCAGATGTACGACATGGGCAACACGGCTGGCAGCGCTGGCGGTCTCGAGGACCTCGAGATCCATCCCAACGAGCGGATCCTCTACGCCGCCTGCGGCCTGGACGGACTGCGCATGCTCGACATCGGCGTGCGCTGCGCGCCGGTGGTGGCGAACACCATCTCCGCGCCGAACTTGAGCGTCCGCGAGCTCTCGTGGCTTGATGGCACGGTCTACCTGGTGGGCTCGGCACGGCTGCCCAGCGGCCAGTGGCGATTCCGCGTCGCCGACTGCACGGTGGACGTCAACCCGGTCCCGGTCACTGGCTGGCTCGGCGACCAGGACTACACCATCCACGACCTGAAGGCCATCAGCCACGCCTTGGGTCCGGCGGTCCTCGTGGTCGGCCAGAACGCCGCCGGCGAGGCGACCCTGCAGATCTGGATGTAGCCCCCGGCCACCGCCACCACCTGGAAGCGCGTCGCCCACCGCGGCGCGCTTCCTTGCTATTCTCGAGCCTCCCGGAGAGGGAGAGCAGCCCCAGGCCGCAGGATGATCCAAGAATGCAGGTGATCCACACGTTCCTCCTTGCTCTGCCTGCTCTTGGCCTGTCCCAGGACCCAGGTGCCGCCAGGGAGTTCCAGGAGCTCGAGGCGGCCTGGCGCCAGGCAACGCGCATCGAGCGGAGCGCGACCTGGGCGCCCCGGCTCCTGGACTTCGCCGAGCGCCACCCAGAGGCCCCGGCGGCGGTCAAGGCTCTCAACCTGGTGGTGACCTCGGACAACGACCAGGCCTGGGAACGCGCCTTCGACCTCATCCGGACGCGCCATGTCCGGGCGCCGGGCCTGGAGCCGGCCTGCCTGGCCCTGACCACCTTCTCGTGGTACCGGGCGGAGGAATTCCTCGAGGAGGTCCTTTCCCGCAACCCCCACCGCTCGGTCCAGGGCGCCGCCTGCTTCGCGCTGGCCCACAACCTCGTCGGCAGCCTGGCCTTCGGCGGCGGCGCCCGGCGCGCCGAGGCGGAACGCCTCTTCGAGCGCGTCGCCGCGGAGTACGGCGACCTTCCCTACGAGCCCGGCCGGACTCTGGGCGAGGCCGCCCGCGGCTGGCTGCGGACCCTGCGCGATCTCAGGCCCGGCCGGCCGGCGCCCGAGATCGCCGGCGAGGACGTGGCGGGGCGGCCGATGCGCTTGTCCGACTACCGGGGCAAGGTCGTCCTGCTGGTGTTCTGGGGCTTCTGGTGAGGCCCCTGCCGGGCGATGATCCCGCACGAGCGGTCGCTCGTGGAGAAGTTCGCAGGCCGGCCCTTCGCCATCGTGGGCGTGAACAGCGACGTCGACCGGCAGCGCACCCTGGCTCGCCAGGAAGCGGCGGGCGTGAGCTGGCGGTCCTTCTGGGACGGCGGCGGCAAGCGCGGCCCCATCGCCACGGCCTGGAACGTCCGGGGCTGGCCGACCTTCTTCCTCATCGACCAGGAGGGCATCCTCCGGATGGGGGCTCCTCGCTGGCAGCTGGAGGAGAAGATCGAGGCCCTGGTGGCGGCGGCGGAGCAGGACCCGGCCGCCGCCGGCCTCCTGCCCCCCCCCTTGGAGGGCGGCGGCGGACCCGACTGGCTCGTGGACCCGGCTCCCTACCGGGCCCGGGTGGTCTGGAGCGGCGGCCGCCGGGCGGTCCGCCTCGAGAACGGCCTCGTGCGGCGCAGCTTCCTGCTGGCGCCGGATGCCGCCACCGTCGGCCTGGACGAGCTCGGCACCGGCGCCGCCCTGCTCCGGGCCGTGCGGCCGGAGGCGCGCCTGGTCCTGGACGGCGTCGAGCTGGCGGTGGGGGGCCTCGAAGGGCAGCCCGACCACGCCTTCCTGCTCCCCGAGTGGCTGGACGGGCTCCGGCCCCTGGCCGGGGCCTTCCACCTGGCCACCGCCCGGGAGGAGCCGGTCCAGGTGCCGTTCCGCTGGCACCGGGCGCGCCACGCCGAGGACCGCCCCTGGCCCCCCCCCGGCCGCCACCTCGCCCTCGAGTTCCGCCTCGACCCGGACACGGCCCGGCGCTGTCTCGAGGCCGCGGCTCGGGACGAGGAGCGCCTGCCGCTGCTGACGTCCGACGCCTTCTGGGAGGGCGAGGGGCCGGCCAACCACGCCGACTTCCGGGAGCTCGAATGGCCCGGCGGCGGCCAGGTCGTGCGCTGCCGGGTCGAGCCCGGCAGCGACGCCAGCGCTTCCTGGGGCCCCGGCCTGGCCCTGGCCTGGCCCGACTTCACCCTGAAGGTCAACCTGCGCCCCGGCGAGGGGCGCTATGGCGTCTGGGACGGCCGCCGGGAACGCCTCCTGGGCCACCACGCCGGCGGGCCCGTGACCCTGACCATCCGCCTGGCCGGCGACCGGGCCCGCTTCCTCGCCGGCGGCGAGACCCTGGCCGAGGTGGCCCTGCCGCCGGGGGCCGGGCCGCCCCGCCTCCTGCGCGTCGGCAAGACCGACCCCAGGGGGGGGGCGAGCGACCACGGGACCCCGGGTCCGACGGGGCGCTGCGCCATCCGGGAACTCGAGGTCCTCGGCCCCCTCGGTCCGGAGGCCGCGGAGCGCCTGGACGTCCGGGCGGCGGTCCTGGCCGAGGTCGTGGTGACCGTCCACCACGAGATCTACGACGGGCTGCCGGTCCTGGCGAAGTGGCTGGAAGTCCGCAACGGTGGCCGGCTGCCCGTGCGCCTGGAGCGCTTCACCAGCGAGGTCCTGGCCTGCGTCGAGGCCGAGAGCCAGGTGGAAGCCGTCGCCCGACCCGAGCTGCCGCCCATGACCGTCGTCAGCGACTACGCCTTCCACGGCATGGACGCGAAGTCGGCCGACGTGACGACCCGCTGGGTGGCCGACCCCGAGTACCGGACGCAGGTGAACTACCGCCGGCAGGCGCCGGTGCTCCTCGAGGTCCGGCCGCCCCTCGGTCCCGATCGCTTCCTGGAGCCGGGAGCGCGCTTTGCGACCTTCCGCAACTACCTGGTCGTCCACGACACGACCGACCGGGAGCGCCGCGGCCTGGCCGTGCGCCGCTTCTTCCGGACCCTGGCCCCCTGGACCACCGAGAACCCCCTGATGATGCACCTGCGCACTGCCGAGCCGGAGGCCGTGCGCCGGGCGGTGGACCAGTGCGTCGAGGCCGGCTTCGAGCTGCTCATCCTCTCCTTCGGCAGCGGCTTCGACATCGAGAACGACGACCCGGAGTACCTGGCCACGATGCGCGAGCTGGCCGACTACGCCCACGCCCGGGGCATCCAGATCGGCGGCTACGGGCTGCTCTCGAGCCGCAGCATCGGCCCCGAGACCGACGTCGTGAACCCGGAGACCGGCCGGCCGGGCGGCGCGATCTTCGGCAGCGCCCCGTGCCTCGGCAGCGCCTGGGGCCGCCGCTACTTCGCGAAGCTGCGCCGCTTCTTCGAGGTCACCGGCTTCGACTGCCTCGAGCACGACGGCTCCTACCCGGGCGATGTCTGCGCCAGCACCCGGCACCCGGGCCACCGGGGCCTGGCCGACTCCCAGTGGCGCCAGTGGGAGCGCATCCGGGACTTCTACCGCTGGTGCCGGGAACGGGGCATCTACCTGAACGTGCCGGACTTCTACGTGCTCAACGGCAGCAACAAGGTGGGCATGGGCTACCGGGAGACCAACTGGTCCCTGCCCCGGGAGCTGCAGGTCCTGCACGCCCGCCAGAACATCTTCGACGGCACCTGGCTGAAGCCACCGACCATGGGCTGGATGTTCGTGCCGCTGACCGAGTACCACGGCGGCGGCGCCGCGGCCACCCTCGAGCCCCTGCGGGATCACCTCGACGCCTACGAGGCGCAGCTGGCGGCCAACCTGGGCTACGGCGTCCAGGCCTGCTGGCGCGGACCGCGCCTCTACGACGCGCCCGCGACCCTGGCGCTGCTCCGGCGCTGGACGGCCTTCTTCCGCAGGCACCGGGCCATCCTCGAGTCCGACCTCATCCACCTGCGCCGGGCCGACGGCCGGGACCTGGACTTCATGCTCCACGTGAATCCCAGGCTCGAGGAGCGGGCCCTGCTCATGGTCCACAACCCGCTTCCCGAAGAGGTGGAACGCGTGCTGCGCGTGCCCCTGCACTACGCGGGGCTGGCCGGCGCGGTGCTGGTGAGCGCAGAGGGGGGGCCGCCGGAGCGCCACGCCCTGGACGGCTGCGGCAGCCTGCGGCTTGGCGTGCGCGTGCCGGCCCGCAGCCAGCGCTGGTACCTGTTTCGGGCCGTGCAAGGGGACGACTGACGGCCCGGGCAGCCCGCGGCGGCGTCAGAAGCGCAGCTCGACGAACAGCTCCACTGCCAGGGCGCTGAAGTCGTCCGCGTCCACGGTGGCGGAGTCGAACAACCAGGACCAGAGACCGAGGCCCACGGCCACGTCCTCGCTCACGCCGAGGCGAGCTTCGGCCCGGAGGGTGCGCAGGCGGGAGGCGTCGTCGCCTTCGGTGTCGGCCAGGTCACCGCCGGCCTGGAACTCCAGGTCCTCCAGCGGCTGCCAGCGGAGGCTTCCCGACCAGACCAGCCAGTGGCCGGCGAAGCGGGCTTCGTAGGGCACGGGAAAGCCGCCGATCCAGGCCCGGGAGAGGACGTCCACCGCGTAGCTCTGCCGGCTGGCGCCGAGCACCGCGCTCCAGCTCCCCTCCTCGGGGTGCAGGACCACCTGCAGGAACTGGCGGTCCTGGTCGGCGCTGGCGCCGTCGGCGAGCAGGCGCACCCGGGAGCGGCTCGCCCCCCCCCGGAGGGTGGTGGCCGGCAGGGCGCGCCAGTCGGCCTGGAGGCTGGCCAGGTCCTCCCGGTCGGGCGTCAACTGGGTGTAGGGGTCGCCGGTGGCGAAGGCGCGGAGCTCCCCCCGGAGAGTGAGGTTCTCCAGGGCGCGGAGGCGCAGCCGGCCGAGGGCCCCGTGGGTGACGGTGCGCGTCAGGGCCGGGTTCGCGCCACGCAGGCGCAGGCTCTCCGAGCGGAATCCGTAGCCCAGGTCCAGGTTCATCGCGGCCAGCGGCCGGGTGCGCAGGAGCAGCTCGGTGTCCACGCCCTCGAGGCGGACGCGCTCCTTGGCGTGGGTGGTCGTGGTTGTGGTGACGCCGCCGGTGGTGATGGCCTCGTTCTGGCGGGTGGTCGCCTGCTCCTTCTCCTTGCGCCAGCGCAGGCGCAGCTCCAGGCCCGCCGACGCGGCCACGTCCCAGAGCAGCGCCGTCTCCGCCCGCAGGTAGCTCCCCGTGGCCCGGGTGCGGGCGCCCAGGCGACCGATGTAGGCCAGGCCGCCGGCATCCACCCCGGAGGAGTCGGCGCCGGTGGCCGTGCGCCTGCCCGACCAGGCGCCCAGGATCTCGGCCTCGAGGCGCAGGTCGTCGCCCAGGGGCCCGTCGGCCTGGAGGAGGAGGGACGGGGTCCACGCCCGGGAGCGGGCGTCGTAGTCCTCCAGGTCGTTCCGGAGCATGTTCGGCTGGAAGAGGAAACGGGAGTCGATCTCCCGCCACCAGCGCAGGGCCGGCAGGGCCCGGAGGCGCCAGTCGCCGTCGGCATAGAGCAGGCTGGCCTGGAACAGGTCGCTGGTCTCCCGGAGGAAGCCGTTGGTGTCCAGGAAGAGCTCGTTGGAGATGGTCCGGTAGCGTGTCCAGACCGGGTCCATGGTCCGGCTCTGCCGGGTCCAGGAGAGGCGGACACCGCCGTCGGGAGCGGGGAACTCCAGGTCGGCGCCCAGGCTCTTGCGCACCGTCAGCACGTCGTGGAGATCGGTGGTGGCGTCGAAGAAGTCCTCGTAGCGGTCGCCGCGGGTGCGCAGTCGCCAGTTGCCCGTGTCCTCCAGGAGCAGCTCGCCCCGAGTGGCCGGATCCCCGACTCCCGTGAGATCCAGGACCACGTGGTCGACGGCGGCCTCCGCCTCCGGGCGCCGGGCGTCCAGCTCGGCCCGGCGCAGGAGGGCGCCAGGCTGGCGGTTGGCGAAGGTCCGGAAGCTGCTGCCACCGCCCTTGACGCCCCGGTAGCCGAGCTCGAGGGCGCCCCGGGCTTCCCAGCCACCGAGCTGCAGGGGGGGGTGCGCCGGCTGGCGGAAGGCCCGGGACGCCGGCGTCCGCCAGGG
>CAYMFV010000020.1:0-18055 GCA_964389745.1 uncultured Planctomycetales bacterium
CCTCGGCCTCGATGGTCGCCTGGAGGGGCTCCACGGGGCCCCCGGCGTCCACCAGGAGGCAGGGTCCTCCGGCGCCGGTGGCCACCAGCCACGTGTTCGAGAGCCAGCCGGCGTGCATGCTGCGGGCGACGAGCACGCTCCCATCCTGCCATGGCGGCCGGCGGTGCTCCGGCAAGGCCGGGCCCTTACCCTGGCGGTCGTGTCCATCGCCCTGCTGCTCACCTGTCTGACTGCCCTCCAGGACCCCGGCCTCCTGCCGGCCCGGGTCCGGGACCTCTTCCACGAGGAGCTCTCCGGGGAGCTCGCCAAGGAGCACGTCCTCGCCATCACTCGCCACCACCGGGTGCAGGCGAGCCGGGGCTACCGGCGGGCGGCCGAGTACGTCCTCGACCAGCTCCGGGCGGCGGGCTTCGGCCCCGAGGAGGCCTGGATCGAGTCCTTCCCCAGCGACGGCCGGCGCCGCTACCAGACCTGGCAGTCGCCCTCGGGCTGGGACATCGCGAGCGCCGAGCTGCGCATGCTGGAGCCCCGGGAGGAACGGCTGGTCGGCTACCCCGAGATCGCCATGAGCGTGGTCACCTACTCCAACCCGGGCGAGGTCACCGCCGAACTGGTGTGGGTCGGGCCGGGCACCCGGGAGGAGGACTACGCCGGCAAGGAAGTCCGGGGGAAGTTCGTCCTGGCCACCGGCTACGGTGGCGCGGTGCACCGCAAGGCGGTCCTCGAGCACGGCGCGGCGGCGGTGGTCTGCTACCTGGACGACGCCCGGGCCACCGACCACCCGGACATGCTGGCCTACACCGGCATGTGGCCCCGGCCGGAGGAGCTCGAGGACACGACCTTCGGCTTCAACCTCACGAACCGCCAGGGCGAAGGGCTGCGCCGGCTCCTGGAGGCAGGGCGGCGCGTGGTCCTCCACGGCCGGGTGGTGGGCACTGGCCTCGAGCCCTTCTTCCTGGACGTGGTCGTGGCCCGCATCCCTGGCCGGGAACGACCCGAGGAGGAGATCCTCCTCTGTGCCCACCTGGACCACCCGAAGGAGTCGGCCAACGACAACGCCAGCGGCTCCGCCGCCATCCTGGACCTGGCCCGGAGCCTGCGCAGCCTGGTGGACTCCGGCCGCCTGCCCCGGCCCCGGCGCAGTCTCCGCTTCCTCTGGGTGCCCGAGTGGAACGGCACCATGGCCTGGGTGGACGCCCATCCCGAGGCCGTCGGCCCGCGCCTGGGGGGGGGCGTGCTCGCCAACCTGGACCTGGACATGGTGGGGGAGGACCTGGAGCAGCTCCACAGCGCCCTGGTCCTGACCCGGCCCCTGGACTCCACGCCCTCGGCCCTGGGCGACCTGGTGGCCGAGATGGCCCGGATGGTGGACGGTCTCGACGTCCGCACGCCCAGGGGGGGGAGATCCCGCTTCAACTGGCGCGCTACCCCGTACAGCGGCGGCAGCGACCACATGATGTTCCTGGACCGGGGCGTGCCGGCGGTGATGTTCTCCCACTCCCCGGACTACACCCACCACACCAGCGAGGACACGCCGGACAAGGTGGACCCGGTGGAGCTGGAGCGCTGCGAGCTGATCGCCGCCGCCACCGCCTGGGTCCTGGCGGACACGACCCCCGAACAGGCCCTGGAGCTGGCCGGCCTGGTGGAGGCCCGGGCCGCCGGGCGCCTGGGGGACGCTGCCCGCCGGGCCCGTCGCCTGGCGGCGGCGGGGCAGGCCTTCGAGGCGTGGAACCTGCTGCAGCACGCCCGGGAGCGGGAGGTGGCGGCCATGGCGGAGCTCCTCGGCTACCAAGGTGCGCCGGCCGTCCGGGCGGCGGTGGCGGGTGCCCGGGCCCGCCTCGAGGCCCAGGCGGCGGCCCTCCTGGCGGAGCTGTTCCCGGAGGCGCCCGCCCGGCCCTGGCCCGACGACCCCCGGGTGCCCGAGCGCCGGACCCGGGGCCCCCTGGCATTCGACCTGCCCGAGCGGCTCCTCGCGGGTGAACGCCTCGCCTGGTACCGCTCCCCGGGCTTTCCCCTGTCCGGCGACCTGCGCTTCGAACTGGTCAACCTGGTGGACGGCCGGCGCAGCGTGGCGGCGATCCGGGACTTCCTGGCCGCCGAGTTCGCCCCGTTGCCCCAGGCGGCGGTGGCCCGCTACCTGGAGGACCTGGTCGCGGTCGGAGTGCTGGCCTGGAAGGGAGAGTAGGAGACGGGAAAGGGCGGACAGGGCAATAAAGTGCCCAAGAAAAGGCCCTTGACCGGCAAGAATCTGCCCTTAGCCTGAAAAAAGTGGATGCCGAGGTCTGGTTTTCGGGACCTCAGCCTCCCTTCGGCTGTGTACACCGTCTCCTCCGAGTACGCCTTCTGCATCCTCGGGACCCTCGCCAGGGAGGAGAGGAAGGTCGTGCGGACCGAGGACATCGCCTCTGGCCTCGGCATACCCGCGGACTACGCCGCCAAGGTCCTGCAGCAGCTTCGTCGGGCCGGCTTCCTGGAGTCCCAGCGGGGGCGCGGAGGGGGCTTCCGGCTTGCCCGGGATCCCCGGGAGATCACCCTCCTGGAGGTGGTCCGGGCCATCGAGGGCGAGCCGGCCGAGCGCCGGCGCTGCCTCCTGGCCCAGGAGCCGTGCCACGACGACGTCGGCTGCCTCCTGCACCGCTACCGCAAGGAGCTGGCGCGGACCCGGGAGCGGATCCTCGGCGGCTTCACCGTGGCCGACCTGGGCCGGAGCATGGCGGGCACTTCCGAGGAAGGGAAGTCATGAGCTACCGGGTCACGATTCCCGACGAGAGCTACTACCGGCGCCTGGTCAAGTGCCAGGACGCCTGCCCGGTGGGTACCGACGCCCGGGGCTACGTCCGGGCCATTGCCGCCGGCGACTACGAGCGCGCCTACCTCATCGCCCGGGGTCCGAATCCCCTGGCCTCCATCTGCGGCCGGGTCTGCGGGGCGCCGTGCGAGGCGAACTGCCGGCGGGGCAGCTTGGACGAGCCCGTTGCCATCCGTGCTTTGAAGCGCACCGCCACCGAGCGTTTCGGCCCCGAGAGCGGACGCATCCGGCCACTGGAACTCCTGCGCCGGCTCCTGCAGGACCCCCGGGCCGGCCACGAGGGCGAGGGCGAGGAGGAGCTGCGCCCCCTGTGCGCCCGCCTGGGCGGCTTCGACCCCGAGGAGCTGCCCCGGAGCGGCCGCCGGGTGGCGATCATCGGCTCGGGGCCGGCGGGGCTCGCCTGCGCCCACGACCTGGCCCTCCTCGGGCACGGCTCCAACATCTTCGAGATGGAGGAGGAGCCCGCCGGGATGCTCTTCCACGGCATCCCCGAGTACCGCCTCCCCCGCGACCTGCTCCGGGCCGAGATCGAGGTCATCCGGGCCCTGGGCGTGGAGTTCCGCTGCAACACCCGGGTCGGCGAGGACGTCGGCTTCGACGAGCTCCTGCAGTCCTTCGACGCGGTGGTCATCGCGGTGGGGGCCAAGAGCTCCCGGACCCTGCCCCTTCCCGGGGTCCAGGGCCCCGGGGTCCTCGGCGGCGTCGAGTTCCTCCGGGACGTGTCGAAGAAGCAGCCGGTCCCCGAGCTCGGCTCCCGGGTCGTGGTCATCGGCGGCGGCAACGTCGCCTACGACGTCGCCCGGACCGTGGTGCGCCAGATCGGCGTGGACACGGCCCGCACGGCCCTGCGCCAGGAGGGCGTGAAACAGGTCACCCTCGTCTCCCTGGAGAGTCTCGAGGAAATGCCCGCCGACGACGAGGAGATCCTCGCCGGCGACGAGGAGGGGGTGCAGCGCCTGAACTCCCTCGGCCCGGTGCGCATCGAGCGGGACGAGCACGGGCGGGTCACCGGAGTCATCTTCCAGAAGTGCCTGCGGGTCTTCGACGAGGGCGGCCGCTTCGCTCCCCTGTTCGACGAGACGGTCCTGACCACCGTGCCCTGCGACACGGTGATCTTCGCCATCGGCCAGGCCCTGGACGTGAGCTTCATTGATCCCGAGCGGGACGGGGTGAAGCTGACCGAGCGCGGCTTCATCGCCTGCGACCTCGACACCCTCGCCACCAGCCGGCCGGAGGTCTTCGTGGCCGGGGACGTGGCCTACGGGCCCCGCCTCCTCATCCACGCCGTGGCCAGCGGCAAGAAGGCAGCCCGCTCCGTGCACCGGTACCTGACCGGCGAGGAAGTCACCCCGAGGCTGGCCTTCGCTTACGAGGTCCTGGAGGACTACCGCCGGGAGGCCGGCTACGAGGCCCTGCACCACCGGGCCCACCCCCCCCTCCGGCCCGTAGCCGAACGCCTGCGGGGCGTGGACGTGCCCATCGAGGCCATGCTCGACGACGAGACGGCCAGGCGCGAGGCCTCCCGCTGCCTCGACTGTGCGGTCAACCCCGTATTCGACGGCACCCGCTGTCTTCTCTGCGGTGGTTGCGTGGAGGTCTGCCCCGAGAGCTGCCTGAAGATCGTCAGCTTCGAGCGACTCGAGGGTGGCCCCGAGCTGGAGGCCCTACGTCGGGCCTGGCAGCAGGAGGAGGGTGAGACCCTGTCGGCGATCCTCAAGGACGAGGAAGCCTGCATCCGCTGCGGGTTGTGCGCCCGGCGCTGCCCGAATGCGGCCATCACCATGGAACGCTTCTGCTTTCAGGTGGAATCGGCATGAACGAGGAACTGCAGCAGACACGGCCGGCGGCCGAGAGTCCGCGTTTCGCCCGCAAGGAGACGAAACGCCGGGACTTCCTGGGGCTGGCGGCCCTCTGGTCCTTCATCGGCACGGGGATCGTCATGGCCCTGGGAGCCCTGCGCCTGCCGATGCCCTCCATCTTCCCGGAGACGGGCAGCCGCTTCCGCATCGGCCGGCCGGCGCGCTTCCCGAAGGGCAGCCGAACGCTGATCCCGGAGCGCAACGTCCTCGTCCTCCACGACGAGGACGGACTCCGGGCCTTGAGCCTGGTGTGCACGCACCTGGGGTGCATCGTTCGCCAGGTGGAGGGCGAGGGCTTCGCCTGCCCCTGCCACGGCTCCCGCTTCGACCAGGTCGGCAAGGTCGTCCAGGGCCCGGCACCCTCGCCCTTGCGCTACCTGGCCATGGACGTGGCCCCGAACGGTGACCTGATGGTGGACGCCAACCGGCCGGTGGACCGGAGCCGCGTCCTTTCCCTGGAGGGCATGGCATGAGCGGTCTCCGCGCCATTGGCCAGAACCTCCGGGCCCTGCCCCGGAGTTTCAAGGCATCCCTGTTCCGGCACGGACCGCCGGTCTCGGACCGGGCGCGCTCCGAGGCGGTGTTCGGGAACTTCTTCCTGCACGTCCAGTCCACCCGGGTCCATCGCCACAGCCTGCGGCCGTCCACCACCTGGGGCCTCGGCCTGATTGCCCTGGTCCTGTTCCTGATCCTGTGCGTGACCGGCGTCCTCCTGATGGTCTACTACAAGCCGTCGGTGGACGCCGCGTACCAGTCCATGAAGGACATCCAGTACGTGGTGCCGGTCGGGCGGATGATGCGCAACGTCCACCGCTGGGCGGCCCACGGCATGGTCTTCGTGGTCCTGCTGCACATGGCGCGGGTCTTCTACACGGGCTCCTACAGCGGCGTCCGGGCCTTCAACTGGGTGGTGGGCATCGTCCTCCTGGTCCTGACCATGGGCCTGTCCTTTACCGGCTACCTCCTGCCCTGGGACCAGCTCGCCTACTGGGCCATCACCATCGGCTCGAACATCGCCCAGTCGCCCCGGGAGGTGACCGACGCCCTTGGCATCACCCAGAGCTTCGACATCGGCGGCCTGCAGAAGCACCTGCTGCTGGGGGCCAGCGAGGTCGGCCAGGAGGCCTTGATCCGCTTCTACCTCCTGCACGTCATCATCCTGCCGGCCATCCTGATGATCCTCTGCGGCGTCCACTTCTGGCGGATCCGCAAAGACGGCGGCCTCAACCGGCCGGAGGACGTGGACCGGGAACTCGGGCCGGACAAGCGTGGGAACCGGGAGGTCTTCCCCGAGGGGAGCACCCGGACCTACGGGCTGATGGCGGTGGTCCGGGGCAGGACGCCGGCGGTGGACCGCGGTCCGGAGCACACCGTGTCATCCTGGCCACACCTCTTGTACGCGGAGATGCTGGTCCTGGTGCTGACCACCCTGGTCATGCTCGCCCTGGGCTACTTCTTCGACGCGCCCCTCAAGGAGATCGCCAACCCGGCGCTCCCCGAGAACCCGGCCAAGGCGCCGTGGTACTTCCTCGGCCTCCAGGAGCTGGTCAGCTACAGCGCCTTCGCCGGCGGCATCGCCATCCCGAGCATCGTCCTCCTCGGTCTGATGTTCATACCCTACCTGGATCGGGAACAGGAGGGCAGCGGCCGCTGGTTCGCCGGGCCGCGCGGCCGCCGGGTCGCCCTGGCCAGCGCCGTCTTCTCGGCGGCCTTCGTCGTCGCCGTCCTGGCCTTCACGGTAACCAGGGGCTGGTTGCGCAACTGGTACCCGGACATCCCCCAGTGGGTGATCACCGTCTTCAACCCGGGGACCCTGTACGTGCTCGCCTACGCCGCCTGGTCCCTGGCGACGGTGAAGCGGACGGGCTCCACGCGCATGGGGGCCATCGCCCTCTTCACGTGCTTCGCCGTCTCCTTCGCCATCCTGACCTGGTTCGCCACCTTCATGCGCGGGCCGAACTGGGAGTTCTACTGGAGCCGGGCGGACTGGCCCGTGCACTAGCCATGCGGCACGAAGACCCCACTACCTCCCGCATCGTCCGGCGCTTCAAGCTGCTCGTCATCGTCGGCTGTGCCGGCACCCTGGCGGTGCTCGGCGGTGAGGCCTGGCGGGAGCACGCCGGCGGTGAGTGGCGCCACTGGCAGGCCGAGTACGCCGCGGTCCTGGCGCCCGAGTACCGGGCCAACTTCGAGGTGGGCATCAAGCAGGCCTTCCTGCCGGCTCTCGGGCGGGTGGACCGCTGCCAGACCTGCCACGTGGGCATCGACGACCCGGCCATGGCCGAGGCCGAGCAGCCCTTGCGCAGCCACCCGGGCACGCTCCTCGAGAAGCACCCGGTGGAGGACTTCGGCTGCACCATCTGCCACCAGGGCCAGGGGCGGGCCACCAGCCGGGAGGCCGCCCACGGCCGCGTGCCCCACTGGACCGAGCCGCTCCTCGAGGGCGACCTGGTGTACACCTCCTGCGGGCGCTGCCACGCCGAGAACGGCCTCTTCGGCACCGAGGCCGAGTTCTTCGGCACCCGGGCAGTCGCCGGCGAGATCGGCGCGGACGAGCTCGATCGCAGCGTGCCCGGCGCCGACCTCGTCGCCCGGGGCAAAGCGCTGATGCGCCGCAGCGGCTGTCTCGGTTGCCACAGCTACCGGGGCCGGGGCGGTGTCCTCGGGCCGGACCTTACCCACGAAGGGGACAAGGAGGTCCACGACTTCGACTACAGCCACGTCCCGCCGGGCGTCGAGCACACGCCCTACCAGTGGTTCGTGCAGCACTTCCTGGACCCGGGGGCGGTCAGCCCGGGGAGCATCATGCCCGGCATGGGCCTCGCCGAGGAGGACGCCCGGGCCCTGGCCGCCTACATGCTCTCCCTGAAGGCGCCCGACGTGCCGCCCCGCTACAGGCCAGCTCCGGCCGGCGGCCGCGGGGAGCCCGCGGACGGGCGCACCCTCTACGAGCTCTTCTGCATCGCCTGCCACGGTCGCGACCTGGACTCGGGCCAGGTGCCGGCCATCCGGACGCCCTCCTTGAGCAACCCGGACTTCCTGGACGTGGCCGGGGACGACTACCTCTACGCCATCATCCGGAACGGCCGCAGCGGCACCAACATGCCAGCCTGGGGAGCGGAGCAGGGCGGTGGGCTCAGCGACGGCGAGATCGGGCGGCTGGTGGCCTACCTGCGCAGCCGCCAGGCAGCCGGTCCTGAGCTGGACCTGGTCTCGGCCCGGCGGGGCAATCCCGACTTCGGCCGGGCCCTCTACCGGGGCAACTGCGCCACCTGTCACGGCCAGGAGGGCGAGGGCGGCATCGGTACGCGGTTGAACTCTGCCGACACCCTGGCCCTGCTCGCCGATGCCATGCTCGCCCAGACCATCGCCGAGGGACGGCCGGGAACTGGCATGCCCGCCTGGAAGGATCTCGACACCCGGGACCTTTCCGACCTCCTCGCCTTCCTCCGCTCCTGGCAGGGGGGGGGGGCAGAGCCCAAGGCCGTGGAGGCCTACGTGGCCAGCGGCCGGGCACGGCCCAGGGTCGGCCGGAGCCTCTACCGGGCCCATTGCCAGGCCTGCCACGGCCGCAAGGGCGAGGGCCTCATCGGGCCGTCCCTGGACAAGCCGGAGTTCCTCGGACGGGTTCCGGACAGCTACCTGGTGCACGCCATCCGGGACGGCCGGCCGGGCACGGCGATGCCGGCCTGGCGCCAGTTCCAGGCCGAGGACATCGGCGACCTGGTCGCCTGGCTGCGCTCCCTGGCCAAGGTTTCCTACACCCCGCCGTCTCCCGTCCTCGAGCAGGGCGACCCGGAGGTGGGCGGCATTCTCTACCGGCGGGCCTGCGAGTCCTGCCACGGCCCGGATGCGGTGGGAGGCGTCGGCCCGCAGCTGCGCAACCCCGTGTTCCTGGACCACGCCAGCGATGGCTTCCTCCGGGAGACCATCAGCTACGGCAGGCCGGGAACGGCCATGCGCGGCTTCCTCAAGGGCGGCGACCAGGCGGGTGGCCGGGAGCCTGGCGCCGCGGGCATCGCCGAGTTCTCCCGGCGCCAGATTGCCGACATCGTCGCGTGGCTGCGCAGTCTTCGGCACGCGCCGGCTCCCACCGTCCAGGCACCGCCCGTCCTGGGCAACCGTCTCCGGGGCCGGGTGATCTACGAGAAGACCGCTGCCTGTGCCGGCTGCCACGGCTTCCAGGGCGAGGGCGGAGTCGGCCCGGCTCTGGGCAACCCGGTCTTCCAGAAGGTCGCCGGCGAGGGCTTCATCATCGGCACGATGGTGCTCGGCCGCCAGGGCACGGAGATGCGCGATTTCCGGGGCAATGGCATCACCCGTCTCAGTGCCGAGCAGCTCATGGACGTCGCCGCCTACGTCCGCAGCCTGGGCGAGCTGGGCGGCGGCGGATCCCAACGCTGGCGGCCCTACTCTGCCACCGAAGACCAGATGGCCATGGGCGGCGAGCTGTTCCGCCAGAACTGCGCGAGCTGCCACGGCGAGTCGGGCAAGGACGGTTTTGCCCCGGCCCTGAACAACCCCGAGTTCCTGGCCGCCGCCAGCGACGGTTTCCTGGTGGCGACCATCGCCCGTGGCCGCAAGGGCACGCCCATGCGGCCCTTCGGGCCTGGCACTTCGGGCCTGGCCCAGCTCAGCTTCGAGGAGATCCGCGACATCGTCGCCTATCTCCGCTCCCTTGCTCCCAAGAGCGGCGGCGCCGGTGCACCGGGGACCGCTGCCACCCCCACGTTACATCCAGAGTAGGTACATACCAATGGTTGACAGGAAAGCAGGCATGGATCGCCGTAGCTTCCTCGAGTTGAGCGGCGCGACGCTGGCCACGGTGGCGGCGGCGCCCGCCTTCCCCCGGGAGTTCGCAAAGGCGCGACTCACGAAGGAGGAGATCGAGGCGAGCGGGCGCCGGGTGCTGCAGGCCCAGTGCCCCTACTGTGGGGTGGGCTGTGGGACCCTCATCCAGGTCGAGGGCGACCGCATCGTCGGCGTGACGCCGGACAAGATGCACCCGACCAACAAGGGCACGCAGTGCATCAAGGGGCTCAACGCCCACGAGCCGACCTACCGGGACCGGCTGACCAAGGTCCTGGTGCGCAAGGACATGTCCGATCCGGCCAAAGGGCACGTCTCGGCCACCAAGGGGCGCTTCGACGACGACGTCTGGCGCGAGGTGTCCTACGAGGAGGCCGAGGAGATAGTCGCCGAGCGGATCGCCTCCTACGTCAATGAGTTCGGCGCCAACAGCATCGGCCTCACCGGCTCCGGACAGCTCACCATGGAGGCCCAGTGGGTCGAGAACCTCCTGATGAAGGGGATCATCGGTTCCAACTCCATCGAGGCCAACGCCCGGATGTGCATGACCTCGGCGGTGACGGGCTACTTCCACTCCTACGGCTCGGACACGCCGCCCACCTCCTACGACGACATCGAGGAGGCCGACTTCATCACCTTCTGGGGCCACAACGCCCGTTCGGCCCACCCGGTGCTCTTCTGGCGCGTGGCCGACCACAAGAAGAAGAAGGGGATTCCGACCCTGGTCTCGGACCCGCGTCGCACCGGCACGGTCAGCGGCCTGGAGGACATCAACCCCCGGAACTCCTACCACTTCCAGACCCTCAACGGCGACATCTCGTACCTGAACGCCATCGCCCACGTCATCCTCAAGGAGCATCCCGAGGCGGTGATGCCCGAGGACTGGCTGGACAAGTACACCGAGGGCTGGCGGGAGTACGTGCAGGGAATCCTGGAACGCTACTCGCCGGAGCAGGTGGTGGAGCGTCTCCACTACATCGACCAGGGCCGGGTGACGGTCGAGCAGATCCGGGAGGTCGCACGCATCTGGGCCGAGGCCTCGATCCGGGGCCGCAAGCGTGGCAAGGGTGGCGTGCTCACCTTCTGGGGCATCGGCTACAACCAGATGCTCCACGGCCAGCACAACACGATCTCCATCATCAACCTGCACCTCCTGACCGGCAACCTGGGCCGGCCGGGCTGCGGGACCCACTCCCAGACCGGTCAGCCGAACGCCATGTCGGAGCGGCTGATGGGGGGCCTGACCGGGCGCCTGCCCTTCAACCGGCCTCTGAGCAACAAGGAGTGGCGGGACTGGATCGCCGAGTGCTGGCGGGTGCCGAAAGACCGGCTCGAGCATACCGCGACCCTCAAGAACCCGATGTCCATCGGCATGCTGGAGCGGGCCTTGAAGGGCGACCTCAAGGCGATGTTCTGGATGTACACCACGCACATCCACCTGCCGGACCTGAACACCCTGGTGCGCCCGGCCCTGACCAAGATGTTCGTGGTCGTCCAGGACATCTACCGGCACGCCCCCAACCTGCTCTACGCCGACGTGGTCTTCCCGGCCGCGACCTGGGGTGAGTGGGCCGGTGGCGTCTACATCCAGTCGGAACGCCGGCTCTATGTCTGCGACGGCGTCGGTCGCTCCTACGACGAGAAGGGCAACGTCATCGAGGAAGCCCGGCCCGACATGGACATGGCCATCGACAAGTGCAAGGCCATCGCCCGGAAGCTGGGCCTCGACCCCGACAAGGTGGCGCCGTGGAAGCGGAAGACGGATGGCCCCCTGAAGGGTCTCTACGATCCGGAGGAGGTCTTCCGGGACATCGTCAAGGCCAGCAAAGGCTCCGACGCCGACCTCACCGGCATGCTCGAGGTGGAGGAGCGGGACGGCATCGGCCTCTACGACCAGCTTCGCCAGCTCCGGGGCATGCAGTGGCCCGCCCCCACCTACGAGGTGGCGAAGAAGGGTGGCACGCCGCGCCGCTACATGGGCCAGGAGAACTGGCCTGGGCGGCCCTACGGCAACTTCGTCCGACCCAACGGCAAGGCCAGGTTCAAGCTCTGCGAGCAGGACTACGGCAAGGACGGTGTCATCATCAAGGAGGTCACAAAGCAGCTCTCGGTGTACGGCGCGAAGGCAGGCGAGGGGCCGTGGCTCTTCGAGAACCAGGAGCTGCTGGTCAAGGCCCGGGACCACGCACTGACGCCGGAGCTGCCCGACCTGGAGTTCTACCGGGACGAGAGCAAGACCCTCGCGGACGCCAAGAAGGAGGACCGCTACCCCTTCTGGCTGGGGCTCGGTATCGTCTACGAGCACTTCCACACCGCCAAGACCATCCGCGGGCCGAGCACCTTGAAGCTCGTCCCCGAACAGTACGTCGAGGTCTCCGAGGAGGACGCCGAGCGTTTCGGCCTCGAGGACGGCGAACGGGTGCGAGTCGTGACCCGGCGGGGTTGGTACGAGGCCCGGGTGAGCGTCGGCACCAACTCCATCGTCCGTCCGGCCCGCTCCGAGGTGTTCCCGGGCTACCTGTTCAGCCCCTGGAACCTGTCGGTGGCGGACAGCGCCGATCCGCGCCGCAACCGCTGGCTGGTGAACGTCGTGTCCCACCGGGCCTGGGACCCCGTCTCCGGCCAGGCGGACTACAAGAAGTGCGCAGCCCGGATCGAAAGGATCTGATCGAGGCGACGACCGGCATCCGGAGGGATGGAACGCCGCAGCTTCCTGCGCAATGCCGTGGCCCTGGCCGCCGTGGCCGGGGCCAGCGGCGTCCTCCTCCGGGGCCGGCGTCATGGCAACCCCGAGGCGGGCCTGCGCCCACCCGGGGCCGTGCCCGAGGACGAGTTCCTGGCCCGTTGCATCCGCTGCTTCCGCTGCGGTGACGCCTGCCCGAACCGGGCCATCGTCGCCCTGAACGAGGTGACGGGCCGGGACTTCTCCCGGGCGCCGCGGCCCGGGGAGGCCGGCACGCCGGTGATCTTTCCCCGGCGCCAGGCCTGCGTCCTGTGCCAGGGCGTCCCCGGCGACGAGCTCTTGTGCACCGCCGCCTGCCCCACGGGTGCCCTGGAGCGGACGGCCAAGGACAGCGCCTCCATCCCGGCCTCGGTGCACATGGGCACGGCCGTCCTCAACACCAGCCTCTGCTACTCCTACAACGGAAACAGCTGCGGCGTGTGCGTCCGGGCCTGCCCACTGGAAGGGCGGGCCCTCAAGGCGGGCTTCTTCGAGCGGCCGGAGCTGAACCCGGAGGCCTGCGTCGGCTGCGGCCTGTGCGAACGGGCCTGCATCCGCTATCCCCAGGCCATCCGCGTCGTTCCGGCCCGGCTGGTCGAGAACTCGGCATGAACCTCGGACGGCGTCGCTTCCTCGTGGCCACCGGGCGCGGAGTCCTGCGCCTGGCCGCGGCGGGCAGCGCGGTGGCCATCCTCCGCGCCGCCGTGGATCGCCCGCCGGAGCCGCGGCCGGTCGCCGTGGCCGACATGGGCATCCTGCGGCCGCCGGGCGCCCTGGCCCGGGAGGCCGACTTCCTCCAGGCCTGCACCCGCTGCACCCTGTGTGCCGACGCCTGCGATCGGGCCTGCATCCTCTTCTTCGGACCCGAGGAGGGCCGTCTGGCCGGCACTCCCTACATCCGGGCCGAGGTCCGCGCCTGCGACCTCTGCCTGCTCTGCACCCAGGCCTGTCCCAGCGGCGCCCTGCAGCCCCTGGAGGACAAGGCGGCGGTGCGCATGGGGGTCGCCGTGGTGGACGAGAACCTCTGCGTCTCCCACAACGGCACCGGCGCCTGCGGCGCCTGCCACACGGTCTGTCCCTTCCGCAACCGGGCCATCCGCCAGGGGCTGCGCAACCAGCCGACGGTGGACCCGGAAGTCTGCGTCGGCTGCGGCATGTGCGAGGAGGTGTGCATTGTCCACGAGCGGCGCGCCATCCGGGTGCGCAGCCAGCGGCCCTGGACCTGATGGAGGATTCCCGGCGATGAGGATTCACGGCATCCAGGTCACCCGGCGGAGCGTGCAGCTCCTGGTCCTGCTCCTGACCCTCGCCACCCCGGTCCTGGCCCGCTATGCCAACTACCTGAGCGCCCGGCAGTACGAGAAGATGCAGGAGCGCTTCGCCGGCGCGCCCCAGGGCGTGGTCCTGGTGGCCAGCGATCGGCTCCTGCGCCTGGCCACGGGCCTGCCGCCCTTCGCGGAGACGGTGCGCCCGGCCGAGCGCCGGACCCTCCTCGAGGCGGCCCGCTCCCTGAAGGGCAGCACCTGGTCCTTCGAGGTCTTCGGCGTCACCTTCACCGACCCGCTGGCCGCCGCCGAGTCGGTAGCCGCGAGTCGTTCGGCCCGGTGGGTCCTGCTCCTGGGTGCCCTCCTGCCGGTCCTGCTGACGGTCCTCCTGGGCCGGGTCTTCTGCTCGTGGATCTGCCCCGCCGGCTTCCTCCTCGAGCTCACCGGCAAGCTCCGGCGGGTCCTGGTCTTCCTGGAGCTGCGGCCGGGCCGCACCCGGCTGTGGCGCGGCAACAAGTTCCTCTTCCTGGGGCTGGGGCTGGCGGCCTGCGCGGTCGTCGGCCTGCCCCTGCTGGGCTACGTCTACCCGCCGGCGATCCTCGCCCGGGAGACCCACAACGGCATCACGGTGATGTTCGACCGGGCCGAGGGCGGTCTCCTGGGCCTCTCGGCCGCCGGCCTCACGCTGGCCTCGTGGATCCTCCTGGGCATCGCCCTGGTGGAGATCCTCTTCGGGCCCCGCCTCTGGTGCCGCTACCTCTGCCCGGGTGGAGCCCTGTACGCCCTCCTGGGCCGCTTCCGGCTGCTGCGGGTCGGCCGTGAGCCGACCGCATGCACGAGCTGCGGCGAGTGCGTCCGCCGCTGCGAGATGGGCTTGAGCCCGATGACCGCTCGCACCGGCATGGAGTGCGACAACTGCGCGGAATGCGTGTCCCACTGCCCCGAGGGTGCCCTGGCTTTCCACCTGCCCGGCTGGCGGCCGGGACCTCGGGAGGAGGTCGAGTCATGAAGCTCAAGCGGAAGCTGCGTCTCCTCCTCGGCGGCTCGGCCATGGCCTTGACCCTGGCGACGCCGCTCCTCGCCCACCACATCCTCGGCATTCCCCACTACGCCTACGACAAGGACTACCCCCAGGCACCGGTCATCACCTACCTGGTCCAGGCCGGCCCCTACCTGGTGAGCGTGACCGGCTACCCCGGACGGCCGGCACCCCAGGAGGCGGCCCAGATCCACGCCTTCATCCGCCGGGAGGGCGACGAGACCGACGTCTACTCCGGGCCGGTGGAGGCCTCCCTGATGCGGTCCGGCCTCGGGGGCACCGAGGTGGTCTGGGGACCGGTCACGACCCGCTTCGAGGAGAACCTGCACAAGGTCTCACCCCGCTTCGGCGACGAGGGCAACTACGTCGTCCGCCTGCACCTGGATCTCGAGGGCGAGCCCTACGACGTCGACTTCCCGATCCAGGTGGGGGACCCCTCGAGCCCGGTAGCGACCCTGGCGATCTGGCTCGGGGGCCTCGTCCTGGTGATCCTGGTCCTCCGCGCGGTGCGCATCAAGCTCGCCCGGCGAGCGGCTGCCCGGGGGGGGGCCTGAAGTGCTCCGCCTCCTCTTCCCCTACTTCCTGTTCGTAGCCCTGGCCTTCCTGGTGGCCCGGGACCGGCTCTTCGGCGGGCACGATCTGGTCGCAGCCGGACCTGGAGCCGAGGTCATGGTCGAGGCCTCCGCCGAGGTGGCGGTGGCCCGGGACCCCGTCTGCAACATGGAGGTGGACGGCCGCCTGGGCGCCGTCCTCGAGGGGAGGAGCTGGTACTTCTGTAGCAACCGCTGCCGGGAGCGCTTCCTCGCCGACCCCGGGCGCTACGCCGCTGACTCCTGCCCGGTGTGCCGGGTGGAGACCGGGGAGCCTGTGCCGGTGGGTGCCGACTCCCCGGCCTGGACCTGGAACGGCCGGACCTGGCGCTTCTGCGGCGAGGAGCACCGCCGGGCTTTCGCCGCCGACCCGGCCGGCTACTTCATGCACACCATGTGGGGCATCCCCGGCTGGCTCTACGGCGGCTCGGTGGCCCTGGTTCTGGTCCTCTCCTTCGGCCTCTTCGAGCTCTTCGCCCGCCTCCGCCGCCGCCGGGGGGGGGAGGTTGCGCCCCGGGCGGACCTCTTCCGGGCCCGCTGGCTGGCCGCCCTGCTCCGCTGGCCGCCCTTCCGCTTCCTCTGTCAGCTCCCCTTCGTCCTCCTCTTCGTCCTGGTCATCCTCGCCGGCCTCTTTGGCAACCAGATCGCCGCGGCCAACATCGCACCGATCCTGACCTGGACCATCTGGTGGGGGGGGCTGGTGATCCTGATCCTCTTCGCCGGCAAGGCCTGGTGCTACGTCTGCCCCTGGAACGCCATCGCCGACTGGATCGAGCGCCTGTCCTTCTGGCGGAAGAAGGAGGGGACCAGCCTGGGACTCCCCTGGCCCCGCATCCTGCGCAACATCTGGCTGGCCACCTTCTTCTTCGTCGGGCTCACGTGGCTGGAGATCGGCTTCGGTGTCACCCTGAACCCCCGGGCGACGGCCCTCCTGGGGCTGCTGATGCTGACCCTGGCCGTGGTCTCGGCCCTGGTCTTCGAGCGCCGGGGCTTCTGCCGCTACGCCTGCCTGGTGGGCCGGGTGTCCGGTCTCTACGCCCTGTTCAGCGCCTCGGAGCTGCGCCCCCGGGACGCCGCCGTCTGCCGGAGCTGCCGGGGCCGGGAGTGCTACCACGGCAGCGCGCGGGGCTACGGCTGCCCGACGGGGGTCTTCCCCGGCGGTCTCCGGGAGAACACCTACTGCATCACCTGCATGGAGTGCGTGAAGACCTGCCCGGAGGACAATCTGACCCTCCGGGCCCGGCCCTGGGGCGCGGATCTGGAGGGGCAGGGCCGGGGGCGCCGGGACGAGGCCTACCTCGCCCTCCTGATGCTGGCCATCACCGGCTTCCACGGCCTGACCATGACCCGGGCCTGGCGGGACATCCTCGGCTGGCTCCAGGACGGGCTGGGACTGCCCTACATGCTGGCCTTCAGCCTGGGCATGGCGGGCATCATGCTTGGCCCGGTCCTCGTCTACGCCCTCCTCGTGCGCCTCGCCGTCCACCTGGCCGGCCCTGCACCCGTCGGCTACCGCCAGGCCTTCGTCCGCTTCGCCTACTCCGTCCTGCCCATCGCCCTCTTCTACCACCTGGCCCACAACGCCGAACACCTCCTCATGGAGGGCCAGAAGGTCCTGCCGCTCCTCTCCAACCCCTTCGGCTTCCTGCCCGGGGAGAACTGGAGCATCCTCGGTTTCCAGGGCACCGGGCCGTGGAACCTCTTCGGGACGGCGGACTGTCAGCTCCCCCCCCTGGCCTCCCTGGCGGACCTGTGGCTGGTCCAGGTCATCCTGGTCCTGGTCGGCCACCTCTACTCCCTGTGGATAGCCGACCGCACCGCCCGCCGGCTCTACTCGGCGCCGGGCGCGGCCTTCCGCAGCCAGCTTCCCATGCTCGCTGGCATGGTCCTGTTCAGCATCTTCAGCCTGTGGCTCCTCAAGCAGCCCATGGAGATGCGCATCTCGGCCATGTGAGGGGGGGGATGGACGAGGTCTCCCGGCGTAGCTTCTTCCGCACCGGCGTCCAGCGCCTGCTCCTGGGCCTGCGTCAGGAGGAAGAGCCGGCGGGGGTCCGGCTCGGGCCCCTGCGCGTCGACCCGGCCCGCTGCTTCTCGGCCCAGGGGAATCCCTGCACCTCCTGCGTGGAGGTCTGCCGGGAGCGGCCCCGGCCGATCCGGGTGGAGACGGGCGCTCTCCCGGAGGTGGACGGGGAGGGCTGCACCGCCTGCGGGCTCTGCGCCGAGCTGTGCCCGGCCTCGGCCCTGGCGCTGGCCGGGGCGAGCTGACGCAGCAGCTCGGCGACGCCGGCCTCCAGGATCGGGTCGGCGCCCACCGCCCAGGGCAGCCGGTCGGCGGCGGGTACGTCGGGGCGGACGCCCCGGCCTTCCAGGAGCTCGGTGTAGTGGCCGAGGGTGAAGGAGGGGTACATGAGGATGAGGCTGCCATCGCCCAGGGGTGCGAAGGTGGCCGGGACCACGGCGCCGGCGGTGCGCTCGCCGACCAGGGTGGCGAGGCCAC
Organism: uncultured Planctomycetales bacterium; assembly: GCA_964389745.1. Classification (GTDB taxonomy): domain Bacteria; phylum Planctomycetota; class UBA1135; order UBA1135; family UBA1135; genus CAYMFV01. Next base: position 17,594 of record CAYMFV010000020.1, read on the forward strand.
GGTCCTGGAGCTCCCAGGCGAGCATCTCCTTGGCGCTGCGGGTGGTGGCGTCCACCAGGGCGACGACGGGCAGGCGCCGGCCGGCGCCGTGATCCTCGAGGACCTCGAGGAGGAGCTGGACCATGTGGGCCATCCCCCCCCTCCCGCGGAGGTCGAGGACCAGGCCGTCGCAGTCCCGGAAGTCCCGGGCCAGGAGGCGGGCCAGGAAGTCGTCCTGGCGGGTCATGTGCAGGTACCAGAAGTGCACCAGGCCCAGACGGCGGCCGCCGCGCTCGAGGATCCTGGCGCCGGTCCGGGTGGCGTCCCATGCCGACCAGGGGCGGACCCGGACGGCCACTCCCAGGCGCAGGCCCGGCCGGCGCTCCACCTCCAGGCGCAGGGTTTCGCCACCCGCCACCAGGCGGCCGTGTAGGGGGGGATCGGGGAGGGGTGCGGCGTCGGTGTGCCGGGCCAGGCCGCGGC
>CAYMFV010000021.1:0-13166 GCA_964389745.1 uncultured Planctomycetales bacterium
AGGGGCCGGAGGATCTTCTCCGCCCGGGCCATGGCCTCCGCCACCCGGGCCGGGGAGCCCCCTGCGGCCGGCCGGGCGGCCAGGGCCGCTAGGGTCTCCAGGTCGGCCAGGAGCTCCTGGCCCAGGTCCTCGGGCCGGTCGGCCAGCCACGGGAAGCGCTCCCGGGCCTCCGGGATCCCGGCCAGGGCCGAGTCGGCGAGCTCCTGGAGCTCGGCCTCGAGGGTTGCCTCCAGCTCCGGGACCGGCGCCACCGCCACCGTGGCCAGGATCGTGCCGAGGGACAGGAGGAGGTAGCCGAGGAGCCGCATGGTCAGCGCAGGAAACCGGCCGTCACCGTGCCGAGGTTGATGACGAGCTGGGTGAGGGACTCGCCGACGATCAGGCCCGCGGCCACCGGGATGCCCGTGTCCTCGGCCCAGCGCGCTCCCTTGAAGCGCTTGGCGAGGATGTTCAGGAGGCAGCCCAGGCCGTAGGGCAGGACGTAGGCCAGGGGCAGGTACATGGACAGGCCGACCAGCACGCCCAGGCCGTGGATCCCGGACAGGGACAGGAGGGCACCGATGCCGAAGCCCCCCACGTACTTGTCCCAGGGCACCGCCCCCCCCCGGACGGCGTCCATGGCCCCGGAGAGGGCGGTTGCCTGGGGTGCCGGCAGGCTCTCGCTGCCGATCTCCTGGCCCTGGGCCAGGAGCATGACCACGCCCAGGGCGACGATGGGCCCCAGCCATGTGGACAGGAACTGGACTACCTGCTGGCGGATGGGCCGGGCACCGACGATGTGGCCGGTGCGGAAGTCCTGCATCATGTCGGCGCACTGGCTGATGGCCACGCAGACCGCCACGCCGATGGCCATGGAGGGCACCACCTGGCGGCCGGTGAGGACCAGCATCAGGGTCACCGCCACCAGGGCCAGGCCGCTCATCGGCGACCAGTCGGTCATGCCGGTGCACTGGGCCACGACGATGCCGGCCAGCCACAGCCAGAGACTACCCACCAGGGCGATGAACAGGCTCCGGCCCAGGCTGATGTCGCCGTGGCCGGCGGTCCAGGCGCTCACGAGCAGGGCCAGGAAGGCCAGGATCGCCGCCAGGTAGAGGACCCGGATGGGCAGCTCCTCCCGGCGCTCGACGCCGCCGGCGCTGGCCCGGGCCCGGGCCAGGCCGGCGAAGGCCGCCTTGATGGAGGGAAAGGCCAGGAGGATGCCCACCACCGCCCCCCCCACCAGCATGCCGATGCCGGTGGGCCGAGTGATCTCGGCCCGGACCACCGTGTGGCTCACGGTCTCCGGCAGCCAGCCCTGGGCGACGACGATGGGCGCCAGGATCCAGAAGGCCAGGACCCCGCCGATGAGGACGGTGAAGCCCATCTGGCCGGTGATGTAGCCCGCCCCCAGGGACAGGACCGAGAGGGCGAAGGAGGAGGCGACGTAGTCGGGCAGCCCGAGGTGCACGCCCACCTGCTCCAGGAGCAGCGGATCCTCCGGGTTCTGGGGCGCCACGAAGTAGAAGAACAGCACCCACAGGACCCCGAAGGCCACGCCCCCCCCCAGGAGCCGGGCCTTGCGGATGCCGGCGCCCGGGCTCTTCAGGATCGCCCCCACCGCCATGCCGCTGGGGAAACGCAGGCGATCGATGTCGATCATCTGCTTGCGCACCGGGATGATGAAGGCCACCCCGAGGATGCCGCCGGCCAGGCAGGCGAAGAGCAGGTCCAGGAAGACCGGCAGGTCGATGTCCACCCCCTGGAGGTAGAGGGCGGGCACCGTGAAGATGACCCCGGCGCTGGCGGCGTTGACGCCGGAGGCGATCGTCTGGTTGATGTTGTTCTCGACGATGGAACGCCGGCGCATGAGGCCCCGGAGGATGCCGAAGCCGAGGATGGCGGCGATCTCCGAGCCAACGATGGTGAAGCCGATCTTCAGCCCGGTGTAGGTCATCGAGGCCGTGAGCATGACCCCGATGAGCCAGCCCACGATCAGCGCCGGCCAGGTGATCTCCGGGTAGTCCCCCTGGAAGACCTCCTGCCGCCAGGAACTCCGCTCCCGGTCCCGCATGGCGGCCCAGGATAGGCCGCCCCCCTCCCGGCTCCCAGCCCCGCCCGAGGGCACCGGCCGGGATCAGTCCTCGCCGGCGTAGCCCGTGGCGTCCAGGAGGCCCCGGGCACCGCTGGCATCCCAGTCCAGGATCCAGCGGGAGGGCCGGTAACGGGGGGCGCCGGCCAGCCAGGCGTCCAGGGCCTCGGCCAGGGGCCAGGGCGGCGGCAGCGGCAGGGGCCGTTCCTCCATGGGGTCCGCCGCCAGGTCGTAGAGGAGCAGCCGCGCCGGGCCCCGGGGCCGGCCCTCGGCATCCACCGCCTGGATCCGGTGCAGGCGGCGGCCGTCCTGGGTCCAGGCGAGGATCTCCCGGGACCAGCGCTCGCCGAAGCGCTCCACCCGCCACTGGTCCCGGTAGATCTCCGAGAGGATCACGTGGGGCGCCTCCCGGTCCAGGAAGGAGCGCCCCTGGAGGCGCAGCCCCAGATCTCCGGGCTCCAGGTCCAGGAGCTCGAGGATGGTGGGCAGGAGGTCCGCCTGGTGCACCGCTTCCTGCCATACCCCCGGGGCGACGCCGGCGCTCCGGGGGAACTTGACCAGCAGGGGGATCCGGGTGACCGGGGCGAAGACCGAGAAGCCGTGCTGGAGGACGGCCCGGCCGTCGGCGTGGACCTCGCCCATGTGCTCGCCGTGGTCGGCGGTGACCACGATCAGGGCCTCGTCCCAGCGCCCCTCGTCCTTCAGGGCGTCGAAGAGCCGGCCCAGCCACTGGTCCTGGAAGCGCAGCTCGGCGTCGTAGTAGCTCTTGAGCCAGGCGCGCTCCTCCGGGGCCAGGGTCCGCTCCCCGCGCATGACGGCGAAGTAGGCCTCGTTGATCCGGGCCTCGTCCAGGTCGTCGCCGGCGCCGGGGAAGAGGTTCCGGACCTCCCGCACCGGCCAGTAGGGGTAGTGGGCGTCGAAGTAGTTGACGAAGAGGTGGACGCGCCGGCCATCCCGGCCCGCCAGCCAGTCCAGGACCGCCCCGGTGAGCTCGTCGGCCCGACGGTAGCCGTGGCCGAAGCGCAGGAGGTCGGGCTCGAGCATCCAGCCCGGCAGGAGGTGGTCCACGCAGCGGTCCAGCCAGTAGTACAGACCCGACAGTGGCGCCACGGAGTTGCTCATCCGGTCGTCGTACCAGTCGAAGCCCTGGGCGAGCCCGAAGTCGGCGAGGAGGTAGGGACCACCGACGAAGGCGCCGGTGTCGTAGCCCTCGGCACGGAGGATCTCGGCCAGGGTGGTATGGACCGGATCCAGGGGCCGGATCCAGGTCTTGAAGCGCCGGCTGGTGAAGTCGCTGCCCTGCTCCTCCTGCTGCTCCGCCGCCGTCCGGTAGCGGGCCCCGTGGCTGAAGGGGAACAGGCCCGTGAAGAGGGTGGCGTGGCTCGGCACCGTCCACGAGGAGGCCGCCCAGGCCTGGTCGAAGCGCACCGCCTCCCGGGCGAACTCGGCCAGCCGCGGCGTCGTGTCCCGCTGGTAGCCGTAGGGCGTCAGGTGGTCGGCACGGGTGGTGTCCAGGGTGATGACGATGACGTCGGGACGCCGGGGCCCGGGGGGCCCGGGCGCCTCCCGCCTGGGCAGGGGCTCCAGCCCGGGGAAGTCGTTGTGGGCCGCCGCCACCTCCGCCGGTCGCCGGTCCAGATGCAGGACGGGGCCGGCCAGGAAGGGCGGCAGGAGGAGGCCGGCGGCGAGCTGGAGCCCGCCCAGGGCGGCCGGGAGCAGGAGGCGGGGCCGGTCCCCGGACCGGCGGGCCAGCCGGGGCAGCAGGAAGAGGCCCACGAGCCAGGCCAGCCCCAGGCCCCCGAGGACGCAGAGGGCCCCGGGGCGCGAGCCCGGCGGCGTCCGGAACCCATGGACGGCCAGGTCGGTGGCGCCCAGGCAGGCGGCCCAGGCCAGGGCATTGGCGGCCAGCCAGGCCCGGAACAGCCCCGCCGCCCCGGCGGCCCGGATGCGCCAGGGGAAGAGGTCGCTGCCCTGGAGCCGGCCCAGGAGGCGGGCGGGGGACCAGAGGAGGAGCCCGAGCACAGCCCCGAGAAGGAGGGGGCCAAGGAGGAAGAAGGCCAGGGCGGGCAGGTCCAGGACCAGGGGGCCGCCCCGGGAGAGGAGCCAGAGCCCCTCCGCGGTGCCGGCCAGGCCGGCGGGGACGGCGGCGCCAAGGGCGACGGCGTACCAGGGGAGGCGGGGCGCGCGCGGGGGCATGGAGGCGGCTCGGAAGGGCCGGACCAGTCTAGGCCGGCGCCCGCTGGGAAAGGGCGCAGGCCGCCACCGGCGCCGGCAGCGGCCTGCTGGAGGGGTGTGCCCTCCCCGGATACCTCGCGCCTACCAGAAGATCTGCATCCGGCCCTGGCCGATGAGGGTCTCACCGATGCCGTCCAGGTCGGCGTTGATGACCTCGGCCATGAGGCGCATGTTGTAGTTCAGGAACCAGGTGACGCCGACCGTGACATCGGTGAGCTCGCCACCCGGGCCCACGAAGGCGTCGCTCAGGTCCACGGCGGACCAGCGGGCCCGGAGCTGCCAGGCACCCCCGCCACCTCCCTCACCGAACAGGGGGGTATCCGGGTCGGTGGCCTTGAAGGCGCCGTGTTTCCGGTCGTAGATCCGGTGCTCCCCGGTCAGGAACCAGGAGCCCTCCACGTACCAGGCGGTGCCATCGATGCTGCCACCCCCGACGAGGTCGGCGCTGGCGCTCATGAACTCGCCCTGGACGGAGAACTGGTCGTACACCAGGGCCGCCTCCACGCCGTAGAGCTGCTCGGTATCCACGTTGCCCACGGGGGCGACGATGAAGCGACTGGCCAGGTGCGACTCGGGGCGAACCCGGTAGCTCATGCCGCCGGCACCGTTGTTCGGATCCTGCCAGGAGGTGGCGACCCCCAGGTGCAGCAGCCGGGCGTCGTCGTTCTCGGACCAGGGCACCCCGGTGACCCGGCCAGTGGCGTGCCAGGCATCGGCGTTGTTGGCCATCCCCTGGGCATCCGAGTCCCGGAAGAGCCCGAAGGCCCAGGTGAAGTCCTCGTCGTAGGCCCCGTAGGCCATCGCGCCCGTGGAGCGGGCCGGGGCAAAGACGTTCGCCAGGGAGCGCTCCTGGAAGGTGATGTAGTTGCTGCTGGTGAGCTCCTCGAGGCTGAAGGGCTCCTTGAACTGGCCGGCCCGGACCCCGATGCCCGTGTCGGCGATGTCCCGGAAGCCCAGGTACATGTCCTTGAAGACCGCGCTGCCGCTGGCGAAGTCGAACTGGGCCTTCCACTCCAGGTGCCCGTCGAGCACGCCGGAGGTGTAGATCCGGGTGCGGCGGAACTCCGTGCCCTCGTTGGCACGGGTGTCGACGCCGGCCGCGTTGAGGTAGCTGTCATTGGCGACGGTGGCGACATCCCAGTGGATGCGGCCGCCGATCTTGCCCTGCACGGACTTGTCGGCGGTCTCGAAGCGCAGACCGTGCTTCCAGTAGAGCTGGATGTCCCCGGGGTTCTGGAAGGCTGCCGGCAGGGGATCCTCCCGAGGCGCCGGCGCCTGGGGGGGTGCGGCCAGCTGCAGCAGGATGAGGGTCGTGGTGATCATCGGGTCGTCTCTCCAAGGGCCTGGGGGATTCCCCTCGTGCACTGGCTCCACGTCGGTGTCGAGCCGGTGCATGTCCGACGACGAGGGGCTACCACCCGGGAATGGGCGCAGGGTTCTATGGGTGCCTCCAGGGCGGTGCAAGAGTGCAGCCTCCTCCGGAGGTCGCGGACGCGGGAGAGCCCGTCGCCCACGGCTCGAAGACTAGGGCGAGACCGGGGAGGAACGGTGAAGGTGCCGGGGAGAGACCGGGAAGATGCTCCATGGCACAGCACCGGCCAGGGGGACTCACAGGTCCAGGGCCAGCCGGAGCACGGGGATCCAGGCCGGCGGCGCCCCCGGCAGTGCCGCTCGGACCAGGTTCCCGGCGATCCGGAAGCCGCCGGCGCGGAAGAAGGTCAGGCCCACGGCCAGGGACTCCAGGCGCTGCCCCGGGGCCGTCTCTCGGAGGTCCAGCCGACTCCAGCCGAGCACCAGCTCCACGCAGCCCGGCTCCTCCACCCCGCCGAGCCCGCCCTTGCGGGCTTCGAAGGACCGGCGGGATCCCCCCGGACGCCAGGCCGCCTGCAGGGTGGCGCCCTGGAGGTCCGGGTCCCCGGCTCCCGGCATCCCCACCTCCCAGCGGCTCCATTCCCCGAAGACCGTCAGTCCCTCCCAGCCCGCGGCCACTTCCATACCGAGCCCCCGGACGGCGCTGGCAGGGAGGCGTCCGGTGTCGGCGAAGGCGGGCAGCAGGAAGGTCCCGGGAGCGGCCGCCACCTGGAAGGCCCCGGCGGTGTCCCGGAAGGTGCTGGCGGCCCCCAGGTGGAGCCAGCCCCGGCCTTCCGGAGCCAGCCAGGGCCGGACACCGACCCGGGCGGTCAGGGCCCAACCCCCGGGGCCGGTCCCCCGGCCGACCCGGTCGCTGTCGCGGAAGACGCCGGCGGCCCAGGTGAGACGTTCCTCCCGGTGGGAGCCCAGAAGGGCGAGGCCGGAGTTGCGCCCCGGAGTCAGCTCGGCCACCGGGGAGCGCTCCAGGAAGAGGAGACGGCTGCCGGAAGTGTTGGCCTCCAGGCCCATGGGCTCCCGGAAGTGGCCGGCCCGGAGTGCCAGCCCCCGGCCCAGATCCGCCTCGCCGTACTGGGACAGGAACTTCGGCGCGCCCGTGCGGAAGTCGGTCTCGGAGCGCCAGCGCAGGCCCTCGCCGAGACGGCCCCGGAGCAGGATGCGCGCCCGCCGGAAACCGGTGGCGGCCTGGAGGGACCCGGTGCGCCGCTCGAGCCGGGCATCCCCGGACGGTACGGCCACATCCCAGTGGATGCGGAGGTTGAGGCGCAGCGCCACCTCCCCTCCCCGGGTCTCCAGGCGCAGGCCCTCCTGCCAGCGGGCTGCCAGCGGCAGACCGGGCTCCTGCCCGGGCAGGGCTGCCGTCAGGACGGCCCCGGCGGCCAGGATCAGACGGAGGCCGGGTCCAGGCACCCCCGTCAGCGGGCGACACCTGGGACGGGATGGAAGGCCAGGTCTGCCATGGGCTCGATGCCCCCCGTCAGGGGCAGGGCGTACTCCCGAAAGGCGGAGGCAATGTCGTCCCCGTCCAGGTAGCGGGAGGGCAGCTCCCGGGTGACCCGGGCCACGGTGTCCAGGGGGGTGACGAAGGTCTCCACGGCGTACTCGGAACCGTCCAGGCGGCGGAGGGCGATGGAGCCGCTCTCCTCCTCCTCGGTGGTGGCGGCCCGGACGGCCGCCCGCCCCACCTCCCGGGCCTCGGCGGCGTCCACCGGCGAGATGTCGGCTGGGAAGGAGCGCTGCAGGTAGCCGAAGGTGTCGGCCCGGACCCGGGCCTTGCCCAGGCGCTCCTTGACCATCCGGGTCAGGGCGTCGCCCAGGGCGCCGGTGCCCGAGAGCTGGATGTTGCCATGGCTGTCCCGCTCCCCGGCCAGGGCGCTGCCGGACATCTCGGCGTAGACCTGGAGGAAGGGCCGACCGTCGCCATCGTGGATGCCCTCGGAGACGGCGACGATGCAGCGGCCCAGGCGCCGGAACACCTCCTCCACCGCGTCCAGGAAGGGCTCCGGGTCGAAGGTCCTCTCCGGGACGTAGACCAGGTGGGGGCCGTCGTCGCAGCCCTTCCGGCGTCCCAGGGTGCTGGCGGCGGTGAGCCAGCCGGCGTGGCGGCCCATGACCACGTTGATCTTCACGCCCTTGAGGGAACGGTTGTCCCGGTCGTCGCCCTGGAAGGCGTGGGCCACGAAGCGGGCGGCGGACCCGTAGCCGGGGCAGTGGTCGGTGACCCGGAGATCGTTGTCGATGGTCTTCGGGACGTGGAAGCAGCGCATCTCCCAGCCCTGCTCCCGGGTCAGCCGCTCGACGATGTGGGCGGTCTCGGCGCTGTCGTTGCCGCCGACGTAGAAGAAGTAGCGGATCTCGTGCCGGCGGAAGACCTCGACCATCCGGGCGCACTCCTCCTCGCCCGGCTTCATCCGCACCGAGCCCAGGGCCGCCGCCGGCACCCGGGCCACCGCCTCGAGGCGCTCCCGGCTCTCGGCGCCGAGGTCCACCAGGTCCTCCTGGAGGATGCCCTGGACTCCGTGCCGGGCGCCCAGGATGCGGGTGACGGGCGCGGCCTCGATGGCCGCCTCCACGTAGCCCACCAGGCTCTGGTTGATGACGGCGGTGGGACCGCCGGACTGGCCGATGACGGCCGCTCCACGGGGGACATCGCTCATGGGGGGTGCTCCGACTCGCGGGACGGCCCGCCAGGGGCAGGCCGGAAGGGCCGAGCCAGGATAGGACCGCCGGGAGGCTGGCGGCTACTGCCCGGCCGGGGTCCGGAGGGCCTCCTCGTAACGGGACACGGCCACCAGGAGGTCGGTGGAGGAGAGGACGCCGGCGGCCCGTCCCCCGTCCATGACCACCACCCGGTGGATGCTCTTTTCCTGCATCAGCCGGGCCACCTCGCCGGCGCTGGCGTCGCCGGCGCAGGTCACCACCGAGGGCGTCATCACCTCCCGGACGGTGACCGCGGCGAAGGCCGAGCGCATCTCCTCGACGTCCTCCCCGTCCTCGTCGTCATCGCTGGAGAAGAGCCGGGAGAAGGAGTGGCTGCTCGAGATCGACTCGTCCGAGAGATAGGTCATCACGTCGGTGAGGGAGACCACTCCCACCAGGCGCTCCCCCTCCTGGACCAGGGCGGCGTGCACCTCGTTCTCCCGGAGGAAGTCCACCAGGTCCCCCAGCGTCATGACCGGCGGCACGGTGTAGAGGGTAGGAGTCATCAACTCCTTGGCGAGCAGCGGCTTCATGGCGGTGTTCTCCATGTCGTCCCGGGAGGGAGAGGAATCCGGCCTCCGTCCCATCTCTAGGCCGGCGGGGCCCCGGCTGCCAGGGGACGCCGGCTCGTCTCCCGGTAGAGGATGGCGAGGGCACCGTGGCGTGCCCCCCGGAAGGCGATCCGGCCCAGGGGCAGGACCAGGACCAGGATCCAGGCGGAGCCCGGCAGCAGTGGCGCCAGGGCCAGGACCCCGGCGATCCAGAGGACCTCCAGGGCCAGGCCGCCCAGAACCGCCGCCAGCACCCGGTGGGGCCGGCTCAGGAGGAAGCCCAGGCCCCGGAAGAGGGCCAGGAGAGCGGAGCGCCGCTCCCCGGCCACCAGGCTGGCCCGGGCCAGGTCCAGGAGCAGCTCCAGGAGAAGGATCAGGCCCAGGTAGGCCACCTCCCGGCCGCCCGCCAGGAGTCGGGCGGTGGTCTCCGAGGGGAGCTCGTTGGGAAGGAAGGGGCGGTCGCCGGCCAGGCGCTCCAGGAGATGCTGCCCCGGCGGCCCCCAGACCAGCCAGGTGAGGCCGGCCAGCAGCGCCAGCCCCAGGACCCAGGTCCGGAGGAAGCGGAACCAGAAACGCCCGCCGTGGCGGAGGAAGGCCGCCAGTCCGGCCCCCTCCCCCGGCCGGGTCAGGGCCAGGCCCATCCAGCCGGCGCTCACCCCCAGCCCCAGGAGGCTGGCCAGGAGCAGCAGGGGGGCCAGGGATGCAGGCAGGGAGCCCCGGAGGAAGTCCGCCTCCCGCTGCCACTCCTGGAGGACCAGGCGCGGGACCTCCTGGAACCAGTCGCCCTCGCCGAGCCAGGCTCCGGAGCGGGCGGCCAGCTCGCTCCGGGCCGAGTCCAGGACCGGCAGGGCCAGGGGCAGGGCGGCCAGGAACAGGATCAGGTGCAGGAAGAGGAGGACGCCCGGAGCCCGGAGGATCGTGCCCAGGGCGGCCAGGAGGCAGGCCCAGCCGCCGCGGGGGGGGGGCGGCGGCGGCGGCGGAGAGGGGGGGACGAAGTCGATGGGGGCGTCCACCACCACGGCCCCGGGGATCTCGGGCACGGGTGTCACGGCTCCGGGACTCATCCCATCCCCCCGTACCAGTGCAGGACCTGCTGGGCCCAGAGCAGGACCCGCAGGGCCAGGTTGCAGGCCCGGGCCCGGTCGGGCTCCAGGCGACGGGAGTTGTTCAGCCAGTTCCGGTCCAGGAGCAGGCGCTGGTCGGGGTCCACCACCGCCGCCACCGCCCGCTGGCTGCTGCCGTCGATGCGCCAGCGCCACCACCAGTCCTGGCCGTCCCAGGTGCGGCGGGTGCGGCTGCCGTCCGCCCACTCGACCTCCAGCTCCACCGGGACCCGGAAGCCGCCGTGGCGGCGCACCTCCACGATCACGTCCCAGCGGTCCTCGCCCCCCCCCGCAGGCAGGTTCACCAGGCGGTGCAGGGCGTGGTCCAGGTCCTGGTTTTCGTGGTAGGCCTGCTTCCAGAAGTCGGGCCAGGAGATCGGCACCGCGTCGGCACCGCTGCCGACGACGGCGCCGGTGCCGAACTCCTTCACCACCGCGAAGAAGTCGTCGGGCCGGGGGTGACGGAAACGCCAGCGTTCGGACCAGGCGCGCATCAGCCGGGTCCAACGGGGCTCGCCCATGAGCCGGGACATGGTCTCCAGGGTGAGCGCCGGCCGGTAGTAGGCATTGACCCGGCGCATGCGGTGCTCCAGGAGCTGCCAGGTGGGCCGTTCCAGGGGGTCGGAGAAGGCGTTGACCAGGATGTCCCGCTCGGCCATGACCCGGCTCGACGGCACCCGCGGCAGGTGGGAGGCCGGGGCCAGCTCGGTCAGGAAGGTCTCGAGGCCTGTGCGCCGGCGCAGGGGCAGGTAGCGGCGGCCGCCCCCGGGCCAGGGCAGCTCCAGACCCTGGAGGGTCAGAGTGGCCCGCCAGTCCCCGGGGCCGAAGGAGGGCAGGGGCAGGAGTCCCCGGCCGGGGAGATCCCGGCCCAGGACCTGGTAGTGCGCCAGCTCCGGAGGCCAGGCCCGGGTCAGGACCCGGTTCGTGCTGAAGGTGTTGAAGCCCTCGTCCAGCCAGGCATGGCGGAACTCGTCGTTCCCCACCAGGCCATACCAGAACTGGTGGCCGAACTCGTGGACGGTGACCCCCTCCGGCGAGAGGGTCCGGGAGGAACGGCCCTGGCGCACGCCGCCGGTGATGAGCCGGGGGTACTCCATGCCCCCGGTGGCCCGGGCGTCGTTGGCCGGATCGATGACGCTGATGGTCTCGTAGGGGTAGGAGCCGTACCAGAGCCCGAACCAGTAGAGGGCCCGGGCCGTGGCCTCCAGGTACCGTTCCCGGTACTCCTCGTGCTCGGGCTGGAGCATCAGGATGATCCGGGTCGGCCGGGGCAGGACGGCCGCCACGGTGCGGCCCAGGGCGGCGGCCACCCGCTGCTCCTCGGCGGGATCCCGGAAGGGCAGGCCCTCGACCTGGAACTCCCGCTCCACCCGGAGGAAGTCCGGATCGCCGGTCCAGGCGAAGTCGTGGACGTCCTCGGCCAGGAAGTGGAGCCGCAGCCGCCCCCCCACCTCCTCCGGCTCGCCCACCAGGCTGCCGCTGGCGGCCACCTTGCCCGCGTACTCCGCCGGCAGGTCCAGCTCCACGTCGAAGACGCCGAAGTCGGCGTAGAACTCGGTGAGGAAGTGGTAGGGCTCGCAGTTCCAGACCGGGCCCTCGGGCCGGTCCTCGAAGACCCCGAGCTTGGGGTACCACTGGACGGCGTGGACGTAGCCGCCGGAGCCCACGCCGCTGCGGCGGAAGGCCGGGGGGAGGACAGTCGTGAAGTCCAGGTGGACCGTGACCTCCTCACCCGGGGGAACCGGCGCGGGCAGCTCCAGGCGCAGGACGGTCCGGTCCTCCGGGGCCCCCGCCTGGGGCACCCAGGCCCACTCCAGGGCCGGGCCCTCGGGGCCGCCCAGGTGGATGCCGCCGATCTCGGTCCGGCCCCAGGCCTTCGGCAGGGCCTGGTTGCCATGGAGCCGGGCCTCCTGGAGCCACAGGGAACCGGGGCCGGCCCAGGCGTTGTTGTAGACGTGCCAGAGGAGCTCGGTGGCGGGACCCGTGGCCGGGTTGCGCCAGGAGACGGTCTCCTCGGCCCGGATGGTGCGCCGGTCGTCGTCCAGGCGCGCCCGGATCCGGTAGTGGACGATCCGGGCGCTGCGCTCCGGCATCACGTCCGGGAGGGGCGGCAGGCCCGGCTCCTGGCCCGGAAGGAGGCCGGCCAGGACCAGGCCCGGGACGAGGCACAGGAGGGACCGGGGGCCCATGCGGGCATCCTAGCGAGCCCCGGGGGCCGGGATCAGAGGCCGGCGGCGGTCTTCAGGACCCGGCGCAGCCGGGACACGGCGTTGGAGTGGATCTGGCTGACCCGGGACTCGGTGAGGCCCAGGCGCTCGCCGATCTCCCGCATCTTCAGCCCTTCGTAGTGGTAGAGGGCCATGACCGTGCGCATGCGGGCGGGGAGCCGGTCGATCTCCTCCCGGAGGCGGGCGAGGAGGTCCTCGTTGTCCACGGCCTGGCGCTCCGGGGCGGCCTCCAGGCACTCCTGGCCGTCCTCGTCGGTGGGCAGGGGCACGAGGCCGGGGGACTCCCGGCCGATCCGCCGGTTGCGCTCCCGCTGGGAGCGGGGCAGGAAGTCCAGGCGGCGGAGCTCGTCCAGGATGGCGCCCCGGATGCGGTGATAGGCGTAGGTCTTGAACTCCGCGCCCCGGTTCGGGTCGTAGGAGCGGGCGGCGCTCAGCAGGCCCACCATGCCGGCGGAGAAGAGGTCCTCCTCCCCCACCGAGGCGGGCAGCCGGGGGCGGATGCGGTTGACCACGTACCAGACGAGCTGGCGCCACTGCTCGAGCTCCTCGTCCCGGTCCGGGGCCGGGGGACCCGAGGGGAGGGAGCGAGGCAGGGAGCTGCGGGTGCGGGAAAGGGTCATGGCAGGTCGGGAGACAGGGTTCCGGGCGGCAGGAGCCGCTCCATCTCCCCCATCGACTAGGATGTCGCTTTTTCTGTAGAAGAATCTTGCTTTTCTTACATGCCAGTTATAACTGACGCTTACGACGCACTATCCGGCAGGCAGCGGGGATATTTTCCGGGTGGGCTCCCGGCCGCTGGAATCCGGCCCCCGCCGGCACCAGACTATGGCCACCCGCCCTCCAGGCGGGTTGAAGACCCGCCCTCCAGGCGGGTTGAAGACCCGCCCTCCAGGCGGGTTGAAGACCCGCC
>CAYMFV010000021.1:13266-17423 GCA_964389745.1 uncultured Planctomycetales bacterium
CTCCAGGCGGGTTGGAAGAAGGACGAAGAACGTGGCCGCCGCCCGCAAAGCCCTGACCGCCGACGAGATGGCTCGGCAGCAGAAGGAGATCTCGGTTTCCGAGTTCTTCGCCAAGAACCGCCATCTCCTCGGCTTCGACAACCCCCGGAAGGCCCTCCTGACCACCATCAAGGAGGCCGTGGACAACGCCCTGGACGCCTGCGAGGAGGGAGGCATCCTGCCGGAGGTCCGGGTGGAGGTGGAGCAGCTCGCCGAGGACCGCTTCCGGGTGGCCATCGAGGACAACGGCCCGGGCATCGTCAAGGAGCAGATCCCCCGGATCTTCGGCCAGCTCCTCTACGGCTCGAAGTTCCACCGGCTGCGCCAGAGCCGGGGCCAGCAGGGCATCGGCATCTCGGCGGCGGGCCTGTACGCCCAGCTCACCACCGGCAAGGGACCCCGGGTCATCAGCCGGGTCCGCCGGCGCCGGGCCCACCGCTACGACATCCACCTGGACACCACCCGGAACCGGCCCATCGTGGCCCGGGACGAGGAGGTGCCCGACTGGCCCTCCCCCCACGGCACCCGGGTGGAGCTGGAGCTCGAGGCCTCCTTCCAGCGGGGCCTGCGCTCGGTGGAGGACTACCTGAAGCAGACGGCGGTGGCCAACCCCCACTGCCGCCTGGAGTACCGGGGGCCCGACGGCACCGAGCGGGTGTACGAGGCGGTCACCCAGGAGCTGCCGGCGCGGGCCGTGGAGATCAAGCCCCACCCCTACGGCGTGGAGCTCGGCCACCTCATCAAGATGCTCCGGGAGACCCGCTGCCGCTGGCTCTTCTCCTTCCTCCAGGAGGAGTTCTGCCGGGTCGGCCCGAAGGTGGCCGAGGCCATCCTCAAGGAGGCGAAGCTGGGCCCCCGTGCCTACCCGACCCGGATCGCCCGGGAGGAGGCGGACCGCCTCTACCGGGCCATCCAGAAGACCCGGATCAGCGCTCCGTCCACCGACTGCCTCTCGCCCATCGGCGAGGAGCGGATCCTGGCGGGCCTGCAGAAGGAGTGCAACGCCGAGTTCTACGCCGTCGCCACCCGGCCGCCGGCGGTCTATCGGGGCAACCCCTTCCAGGTGGAGGTCGGCATCGCCTGGGGCAAGCCCGGCGGCACCGAGCTGGAGGTGGACGAGCGGGGTCGCATCCGGGCCCGTAAGAACGGGCGCCGGCGCGGCAGCACCGACACCGAGGACCTGCTCGGCAACGCCGACGAGCCCGTGCGGCTGCTGCGCTTCGCCAACCGGGTGCCGCTCCTCTACCAGCAGTCCGGCTGCGCCATCGCCAAGGCCGTCATCCAGACCTCCTGGCGCAACTACGGCCTGCAGCAGCCCAAGGGGGCCCTGCCCGTGGGCCAGGCCGTGATCCTGGTCCACCTGGCCAGCGTCTGGGTGCCCTTCACCAGCGAGTCCAAGGAGGCCATCGCCGCCTACCCCGAGATCCTCAAGGAGGTGCGCCTCGGCCTCCAGGAGGCGGGGCGCAAGCTCGGCGCCTACATCCGCAAGGGCAAGCGCCTGGCCCGGGAGTTCCAGAAGCGCAGCTACATCGACAAGTACCTGCCCCACGTGGGCATCGGCCTCCAGGAGATCCTGGAGCTTTCCAACGAGGACCGGGACGCCGCCGTCGAGCGGCTCCGGGACACCATGGAGACCAACCGCCGCATCTGACATGGCCGCCCGTCGCAAGAAGACCCCCGCCCGCCGGGCGGCTGCCGGCCCCTCCCGGAGCAGCGCCGGCCGCAGCCGGGCCGCCAGCCTGGACCTGTCCCAGCTCGCCCTGCGCTCCATCGAGGAGGTGGCCCGGGAGATCCTGGCCGCCATCGAGGCCGGACGCCTGCCCGAGCTGTCCATGCCCCAGCGCAACCTGCGCAACGTTCGCTACGACCGCAAGGTGGGCTACTTCGAGCTGGGCGGCGCCCTGAAGACCCGCACCCTGGACGTGAACTCGGTCAAGACCTTCGCCCAGACGGTGCGCCTCATGGCCCTGGCCCGGGAGATGGTGGCCGGCGACGACTTCGCCACCAAGCGGGAGGCTTACTACGTGTCCAAGAACTGGGCCGAGGCCAAGTTCCAGGAGCAGCGGGAGTCGGACACGGTCCTGGACGACATCGAGGGCATGTTCTCGGTCCGGGACATCACCCGGGAGCACCTGCGCTTCATCCCCGAGGAGCACGGCGGCTCGGTGGTCGGCCCGCTGGTGGTGCTGGACCGGGACCCGGAGACCGGCGAGGAGATCCGCGCGGACTGCGCCGGCATGGGCTCGGGGGCCTACACCATCCCCTCCAGCGTCGACCACCTGGGTCTCGAGACCACCGCCTCCTTCGTCCTGGCCATCGAGACCGGCGGCATGTTCCAGCGCCTCAACCACCACCGCTGGTGGCGGACGGCCAACTGCATCCTGGTGGAGATGGGCGGGGTGCCCACCCGGGCCACCCGGCGTTTCGTCCGCCGCCTCTCCGAGGATCTCAAGCTGCCGGTCTACGCCTTCGTGGACTGCGACCCCTACGGCATCTGCAACATCTACCGGACGCTGAAGGTGGGCTCCGGCCAGTCGGCCCACGTCAACGCCCGTTTCTGCGTGCCCAAGGCCACCTTCCTGGGCGTGACCCCCCAGGACATCGTGGACTTCGGCCTCCAGGACGCCACCCACCCCCTCCAGGACGTGGACGTCAAGCGGGCCAAGGACGCCATCAAGAACGACCCCTTCTTCCGGGCCCACCCGAAGTGGGTGCGGGCCCTCCGGCAGATGCTGAAGTCGGGCGTCCGGGCCGAGCAGCAGGCCTTCGCCAAGTGGGGCCTGAACTTCGTCCTGGAGGAGTACCTCCCGGCCAAGCTCAAGGACCCGCGGAAGTTCCTGCCGTAGCTCGCGGCGGATCCCGGGCGCCGGGTGGAGGCCTCAAGTCGCCGCCTCCCCGGCCGCAATGGGAGATGGAGCGGCTCCGCCCAGGTAGCCGCCGCCAGGGGAACCCATGTCCATCCACCGCCCGAGCAACAGCCACCAAACCCCGCGGGCCACCCTCCCGGCCCGCTGCCGCCACGGCCTCACCCTGATGGAGACCGCCCTGGTCCTGGCCATCGTCCTCATCCTGGCCGGCGTCGCCATCCCCACCTTCGACATGACGGTGGCCGACGCCAAGGTGGCCTCCGTCCAGCAGACCCTGCAGCGGGTCCGGACGGCCATCGACTACTTCCGCTTCCAGCACCAGGAGCTCCTCCCCGGCCACGACAACGTCCTGGACGACTGGACCGAGGCCGCCTTCCTGGCCCAGCTCTCCGGCGCCACCAACCTGGCCGGGGACACGGCCCCCGCCGGGACCGCCGGCTACCCCTACGGCCCCTACCTGATGGAGAGGATCCCGGCCTGTCCCTACAACAGCCTCTCCTCGGTGGTGGTGGTGGCTCCCGGCGAGTCCACGAGCCTCTATCCCGACGACAGCTCCGGCTGGGTGTACTTCGCGGTGGACGGCACCTTCAAGGCCAACACGACGGCCAAGACCCACGACGGCGTCCCCATCTTCGACTTCTAGCCCCGCAGGCCATGGCCTTCCTCGCGCCTCGTGCCTCGCCGGTCGCCATCCACTTCGGCGCCCTGGAGACCCGTCTCCTGGAGCTCCGGGGCGGCCCCGGCCGCTGGCGTGTGGGCGTCGCCGAGTCCTTCCCGGCCCGGGGCCGGACCCGGCACGCCGAGGCCGCCGCCCGGATCAAGGGCCGCTTGAAGACCCTGCGCCTGCGCCAGAAGGACGCCGCCGTGGCCCTGGCCGGGGACACCGTCAGCGTCTCCCTCGTGCCCGTGGACGAGCACAGCCGGCCCCGCCTCCAGGCCCTCCTCCAGGAGACCGCGGCCCGGGCCGTCCAGGACGAGGAGGGTGTGGTCTTCCGCTGCCTGAAGCTGGCCACCGGCGGCCACGAGGGCGGCACCCTCCGGGACGAGTACCTCCTCCTGGCGGTGGGCCGCTCGGAGCTGCGCCGTTCCCAGGAGGCCCTCCGGGCCCTGGGCCTGCGGCCGGTGGGCATGGAGATGAACGCCTTCCCCATCGCCCGGGCCCTGCACCTGGGCCGGCCCGGGGCCGAGCAGGCCTGGGGCTTCCTGCACCTGGGCTTCGGCCAGGGCCTCTTCGGCATCGTGGACCAGGGC
>CAYMFV010000022.1:0-17239 GCA_964389745.1 uncultured Planctomycetales bacterium
ATATTACTCAGCCCGTGCTCGCGGCTGGTCCCGGCGCACCCCCGGACCGAACCCAAGCGCCGTCGGGGGGAGGGGAGGACTGGGTGCCACGCCGTGAGCATAGCCACCGGACCGGTTCCGGTCAGGTTCAGGGCGTGTGGTAGCGCAGGCTCCAGGCGAGGCCCGGATCCCGCCAGGGCACGGCCTCCATGCGACCCAGGCGGCGCAGCACCACCAGCGTCCACAGGCTGGCGCCGGCGAGGACCGGCCCCAGAGCCCAGAGGACCGGCCAGCTGGTGCCGTCGCCCAGGGACGGGCCGACGTGGACCCAGAGGTCGAGGAGGTGCCCCGCCAGGACGATCGCCGCCACCCGGCCCACGACCTTGCGGCTGCGACAGGTGGCCCGGGGCAGGAACAGGAGGAAGGGCACGCCCCACTTGAGGGCCAGCGTGGTCCGGACCAGGAGCCACCAGTGGCCCTCGTGCCGGACCGCGTACCAGCTCACCTCCTCCGGGATGTCGGTGTACCAGATGAGCATGTACTGGCAGTACCAGGCATAACCCCAGAACAGGGTGAAGGCGAAGAGGAGCTTGGCCAGGTCGTGGAGGTGATCCTCCCGGAGAACGCCCCGGAGCGGGCCCTGCCGCTCGAGGTACAGGGCCAGGAGGATGCCGGCCGCCAGCCCGGCGCTGGCCAGCCCGCCCAGGTGGTACACCGCGAAGATCGTGCTGTACCAGTGGGCGTCCAGGGACATCAACCAGTCGTAGCAGAGCAGGGAGTAGGTGACGGCGAAGACCGCCACGAAGAGGGCGGCGGCCCGCAGCAGGCGCGCACCGGCGGCGGGCTGCCCGGCGGCCTCCCTGGCGGCGATGGCCGCCCGCAGGCGCCGCTCCAGGAGGAACCAGGCCAGGAAGGCGGCGGCGGTCCGCACCACGAAACCGGGAATCGTCAGCCAGAACCGCCGGGTGGCGGCATGCGGATCGGCGGCCAGGGTGGCCGCGTGGCTCCACTCGTAGAGCAGGGGGAGGCCCAGGCACAGGAGGAGGGCGAAGCCGGCCGCCACCGGCAGGGTGGCTCCCATGGCCTCGGGAATGCGCCGCACGGCCGTGGCCCAGCGGGCCCGGGCCAGGAGGGCGAAGGACTGGAGGACCGGACCGGCGAGGGCCAGGGAGGTGAGCAGGAAGGCGGCCATCAGGACGCCGGCCCAGGTTGCACTGGGGCTCGCGGCCAGCCCGGCCAGGGTGAGGAGGCCGCCGGCCAGGGCCGCAGCCAGGAGGCCGCGCTGCACCCCGGCGGGCGGAGTCCAGGTGGAGTCGGCGTACTTCATTGCTGGTCCTCCTGGGGAGCTGCCGGCTCCTCCGCCGGGGCCGCCGCGGCGGCTGCGGCCGCCGCCTGCAGGGCCCGGACGTGGCGGATGACCATCCAGCGCTCCTCGGGCCGGAGCTGGGCGGCGTAGGAGGCCATGTTGCCCTGGCCCCGGCTCAGGATGTGGAACAGATGGCCGTCGGGCAGCGCCCGGGCCCGGTCGGCGGTCAGCGCCGGGGGGGGGAGCATGCCGTGGAGGACGGCCGGACCGTCGCCCTGGCCGCCAGCGCCGTGGCAGGGCAAGCAGTAGATGGCGTACAGGCGCCCCCCCTCCTCCTCGAGGGTGGGGTCGTCCTCGGGGAGCGGATCCACGAGTTCCCGGCCCGCCCGCTCCGCCTCTTCCGGACCCGGCCCGTAGGGGAAGAGGTCCACGCCGACGGGCTGGACCCCGGGGACCAGCGGCTGCATGGTCTTGCCGTCCGGGAAGACCGCGCTCGCCGAGTAGGACTCCGCCGCCACGGACCGGGCCATGTCCGGGGAGACCACGAAGTTGCGCTGCTCCGGGTCCCGGCCGACGAGTGCCCGGACGCCCAGGGAGAGCAGGAGGAAGGAGAGGACGGCGAACAGGAAGCTGCGGCGGGAGGACGTCATCACCAGCACTCGATGCGCGTGTCCAGGGCGCCGTGTCGCCCGAGGAGGGTCTGGATCTCCTGGTCCGTCCAGGGGGCGCCACCCCGGAGGACCAGGACGAAGCGGTCGTCGGTCACCCGGGGATCCGGCAGCCAGCGCGGCGGGCCCGGGCGCAGGCGGCTGCGCAGGAGGAAGGCCGCGGCGGTGGCCAGGCCGCCCAGGAGGACCAGCATCTCGAAGGCCACGGGCACGAAGGCCGGGAAGGAGTCCCAGGGCTTGCCGCCCACGTCCAGGGGGTAGTCGGTGGCCGTGGCCCAGTACTGGAACAGGAGGGCCAGGCTCAAGCCGGTGGCGCCGCCGGCCAGCGTCACCCAGGGCAGGCGGGAGCGGCGCAGGCCGAGGAGGCCGTCCAGCCCGTGGACCGGGAAGGGGGCGTAGGCATCCAGCAGGTCCAGGCCACTGGCCCGGCAGGCCTTGGCTGCGGCCAGGAGCTCCGGGGCGCTCCCGAAGACGGCGACGTGCAGGCGTCCCTTCATGCGGCCTTCTTCTCCTTCGCCTCGTCGGTGCCGGCGGCGTGGGCCTCGGAGGCGACGACGGTCTTGACCTCACTGATGGCGATCATCGGCAGGAAGCGGCAGAAGAGCAGGAAGCAGGTGAAGAAGAGCCCGAAGCTGCCCGCCAGCGTGCCGAGCTCGATCAGGGTGGGCTTGTACGAGGCCCAGGAGGAGGGCAGGTAGTCCCTCTGCAGGGAGGTGACGATGATCACGAAGCGTTCGAACCACATCCCGATGTTGACCAGGATGGTGATGGCGAAGACGGCCCCCAGGTTCCAGCGCACCTTGCGGAACCAGAGGAGCTGCGGGGCCAGGACGTTGCACAGGAACATGATTCCGAAGCCCCAGCCCATGGGGCCCAGCAACCGGTTGGCGAAGGCGAAGCCCTCGTAGGGGTTGCCGGAGTACCAGGCCATGAAGATCTCGGTGGCGTAGGCCAGACCGACGATGCTGCTCGTGAAGACCATCACCTTGCACATGGCGTGGATGTGCTTCATGGTGATGTAGTCCTCCAGGTGCACGGTGCGCCGGGCGATGAGCATCAGGGTCAGCACCATGGCGAAGCCGGAGAAGACGGCCCCGACCACGAAGTAGGGCGGGAACACCGTCGTGTGCCAGCCGGGCAGGACCGCCGTGGCGAAGTCCGTGCTCACCACGCTGTGCACCGACACCACCAGGGGCGTGGCCAGGGCCGCCAGGAGCAGGGAGAGCATCTCGTGGCGCTGCCAGGTGCGGATGGAGCCATTCCAGCCCAGGCTCAGGAGGGCGAATACGCGCCGGCGCAGGCCCCGGGCCCGGTCCCGCACGGTCGCCAGGTCGGGCACCATGCCCAGGTACCAGAACACCAGGGAGATGGTGAAGTAGGTACCGATGGCGAACACGTCCCAGAGCAGAGGCGAGCGGAAGTTCACCCACAGCGAGCCCCGGGTGTTGGGATAGGGGAAGACCCAGTAGAAGAGCCAGGGTCGACCCATGTGGATCAGGGGGAACAGGCCGGCGCAGATCACGGCGAAGATGGTCATCGCCTCGGCGGAGCGGTTGATGGACGTGCGCCAGCGCTGCCGGGCCAGGAGCAACACCGCCGAGATCAGGGTGCCGGCATGGCCGATCCCGACCCAGAAGACGAAGTTGGTGATGTCGAAGGCCCAGCCGACCGTCCGGTTCAGGCCCCACGTGCCGATCCCCACCATGATCTGGTAGATGACGCAGACCAGGCCCAGGAGGAGCACGGAGGAGGCGGCGCCGAAGGCCAGCCACCAGGCCATGCCGGGGCGGCGTTCCAGGGTCCGGCAGACGTCGACGGTGACGTCGTGGTCGCTCTTCTCGCCCAGGATGAGCGGGCTCTCGGTCGCGTCATGCACCATGTGCCTCCTCCTTGCCGGCCACGTCCACCGCCGCCAGGTAGCGGACCGAGGGACGGACGTTCAGCTCGCCCAGGGCGGCGTAGGCCCGGTGGCTGCGCCAGAGCTTCGCCACCCGGCTCTCCCGGTCGTTCAGGTCACCGAACTCGATGGCCCGGGTCGGACAGCTCTGCTGGCAGGCCAGCTGGATGTCCCCATCCCGGAGCGGCCGGCCCTCCTCCCGGGCCAGCATGCGCCCCTCGTGGATGCGCTGGATGCACAGGGAGCACTTCTCCATCACGCCCCGGCTGCGGACGACCACGTCCGGGTTGAGGGCCAGGTTCTGCAGGTGGTCCTCGTGCGGGTAGTCGAACCAGTTGAAGCGCCGCACCTTGTAGGGACAGTTGTTGGCGCAGTAGCGGGTCCCCACGCAGCGGTTGTAGACCTGCTGGTTGAGCCCCTCGCGGCTGTGCACCGTGGCCAGCACCGGGCAGACCGACTCACAGGGGGCGTGCTCACAGTGCTGGCAGAACATCGGCTGGTGCAGGGCCCGGGTGTTGCCCCCCTCCCCGATCCAGTAGCGGTCCAGCCGCAGCCAGGACATCTCCCGGTGGCGCAGGACCTCGTCCCTGCCGACCACGGGCACGTTGTTCTCGGCCTGGCAGGAGACCACGCAGGCCGAGCAGCCCGTGCAGGCGTCCAGGTCCACGGCCACCGCCCAGCGGTGTCCCGGCTTCGGGTGGTCCTCGGGCCAGAGCTCGGCCTCCGGTCCACCCTCGTGCTGCCCGTGCTCGCCGGCGGCCTCGCCGGCCGCCAGGGCCGCCAGGGGCAGGCGACGGGCCACGGTCCGGATCTCGCCCCCGGAGGGAGCCAGGCGCGCGGGAACCTCGAGGCGATGCCAGTCCTGGGTGCAGGCCAGGGGTTGCCTGCGACCGGCCGGCTGCAGGGCCACCTCCACCCCCGTGCGGCGCAGTCCACCCTCGGCGAGGCGCAGGAAGGGCGTCATCGCCACCCCGATGCTGCCGCCAGCCGGTACTGTCGGCTCGCCCTGGAGCCACGCGGGGCCGATCCGGGAGAAGCGGTCCGTACCCAGGCGGCCGTAGCCCAGGGCCACGGCCACGACCTCGTCGTGCTGGCCGGGCTGGACCACCACCGGCAGCTCCACGGAGGCGCCGTCGCCGGCGTCCAGCCGCACCACGTCGCCCTGCTCCAGGCCGAGGCGTGCCGCCGTGGCCGGGGACAGGCAGGCATAGTTGTCCCAGGTGATCTTGGTGACCGGGTCGGGCAGCTCCTGGAGCCAGGCGTTGTGGGCATTGCGGCCGTCCAGCATCCCGATCTTCGGGTAGAGGCAGAGGCCCAGGCGCCCGGAGCGGGGTGCCTGCCAGCCGCTCGCCGGCGCCACCGCCTCGGTCCGGAAGGGCGGCGCCTCCCCGGAGGCCGCGGGCAGCTCCAGCCAGCCGCGCCGGCAGGCGTTGCGGAAGTAGCTGCGGAAGGCGCCGGCGCTGGCGTCCGGGCGCAGGGCCTGCCGCCAGTAGTCCTCCAGGAGCCGGCGGTCCGGCCGGGTGTCGCCGCTCCAGCGCGCCAGGCACTCCCGGAGGGTCCGGCCCTCCCGCAGGCGCGGCAGGGTCGGCTGCACCAGGGAGACCAGGCCGGCCGCCAGCTCGGCGTCGTCCCAGCGCTCGAGGACGTGGGCTTCGGGAAGCAGGAAGTCGGCGCCGGTCGCCGTCTCGCTGCGCTCCTGGGTGAGCACGATGCGCGTGCCGGCCTTCGCCATGGCGGCGGCGAAACCGGGCAGCTCGTAGGCCGGATTGCCGCCGGCCACCAGGAGCAGGTCCACGGCGCCCGACTCGAGCTCCTCCAGGAGCCGTGCCACGGCGCCATCGTCGCCCCGGTGGCGCAGGGAGGGCCGGGCGTGGTCCACCGTGCGGCCCTCGTTGCCGAGGAGATGGTTGATCCAGGCGGTCAGGACCTGGTCCTCCACCCGGTCGCTCCCGCACAGGACCAGCGCGGACGGACCGGCCGCCACGAGCTCCGCCGCCGCGGCCTGCAGGCTCTCCTCGAGGTGACTGCGCAGGCCCGGCGCCGTCAGGCGAGCCGTACCGGCACCGGTCGCCGCCTCGATGTGCGCGGCGAGGGCCGTGAGGAAGGGCCCGATCTCCCAGGGAGCCAGCACCTCCCGGCGGTCCGCCTTGCTGCCGGTGAGGGTCATGCGGGGCTCGAACTGCCAGTGCCGGGCCCGCCGGAGCGGCTCGCCGTCGACCTGCCGGCCGTCTCGCCAGGCCCGAGCGAAGCCCACCGGATCCAGCCAGGTGCCGAGGAAGTCCGCGTCCACGGCGAGGATCAGCTCCGCCTGGTCGAGGCGGTAGCGGGGCACGACGCGACTGCCCCGGGTCCGGGCCGTGGCCTCGAGGAGGGCGTGCTGGGAGAGGGCGTCGTACTCGACGTGCCGGGCGTCCGGGAAGCGGGCCAGGAAGGTCTGGAGTCCGTTGCGCGTGCTCGGGGACAGCAGGCTCGGCGTGAGGACGCGCACCCGCCCGCCCTGGGCGGCCAGCTCCTGCAGCAGGCCCTGGACGCGGCTGTCCACCTCGCTCCACTCCACAGCCTGGCCCCGGAGTTCCGGGCCGGCGGGCCGGCGGCTGTCGTAGAGGGACAGGACGCTCGCCTGGCAGGTCGGACACACCCCCCCCCCAGTGACGGGATGGGCGGGGTTGCCCTCGATCTTCATCGGCCGCCCGTCCCGGCAGCGGACCAGGACGCCGCAGCCGGCCGGGCAGGCCAGGGAGGTGGTGGCGATCCAGTAGGAGCGCCCCGGGATGATGCCTTCCGGCGGCGTCAGGTAGGCCAGGGCGCGCTCCACCTTGCCCCGGGAGCAACCGGTGACGGCGGCGGTCAGGCCGAAGCCGGCGAGGCGCAGGAAGGAGCGACGGGAGGTGCTGCCGCCCGGCAGCGGCGCCGGCGCGTCGCTTCGAGGACCGTGGTCTGCGTGTGCGTCCATGTCCTTCCCTCTCACATGTGGCAGGTGGAGCAGTCGGTGCTGACCGAGGCCAGGTGGCGTCCATGCGAGTCGAGGCCCTCGAGGCTGGCGCTCGGATCCTGGGGGGTGCTCCGGTGGCAGTCCAGGCACCAGCCCATGGTCAGGTCCGCGAACTGCTGCATCCGCTCCATGCCGGCGACCGGGCCGTGGCACTGCTGGCAGCGAATACCCCGGCGCACGTGCGGGCGGTGGTCGAAGTACGCGAAGTCGGGCAGCTTGTGCACCCGGACCCAGGGCACTGGACGCGGCGTGGCGTCGGGCCGGGGTTTCCGCTCCTCGTCCAGGGCCAGGTAGTCGTAGAGCTTCCCCAGCTCCTCGCTGATGATCGTCCGGGGTTCCCGGTTCTCCTCCGTCGCCGCCTGTCGCTCCGCCTCCATGACGTCCAGGGAGGTGGTCACCGTGGTGTGGCAATTCATGCACAGGCCCGTGGGCGGGATGCCCGCGTGCCGGCTCCAGCGGGCACCGTAGTGGCAGTACTGGCAGTCCATGCCCATCTCCCCGGCGTGCAGCCGGTGGCTGAAGGCGATGGGCTGCTCCGGCGCGTAGCCGCGGTCGTTGCCAGGGGCGCGCAGATCCGTCGACCACAGGCCGGTGACGACACCCAGGGCGCCGGCGGCCAGGAAGAAGATGCGGGCGTTGCCGGACAGTTCCATGTCAGCAGGGTGTGGAGGCGTTGCGCCGGGCGTAGAACCACCAGTTGACCGCCAGACAGGACAGGTAGTAGAGGGCGAAGCCGTACAGGGCGTACTCCGGCGTGCCGTTCTGGATCTGCTTGCCGAAGACCCTGGGGATGATGAAGGCGCCGTAGGCGGCCACCGCCGAGGTCCACCCCAGGACTGGCCCGGCCTGGGCCGCAGGGAAGATGATCGGGATCATCCGGAAGGTGGAGCCGTTACCGATGCCCGTCGTGATGAAGAGCAGCAGGAAGAGAAACAGGAAGGGCAGGAACCACTCCTCCGGCGTGGCGCTGGCGCCGGCCGCCCGGGCGCAGTAGGCGACGCCCATGGCGCTGCCGATCATGACCACCGTGTCCCAGTGGGTCACCCGGGCTCCGCCCAGGCGATCGGACAGCCAGCCACCGACCGGCCGGACCAGGCTCCCCACCAGGGGGCCCAGCCAGGCGTAGGCCAGGGGGTTGGGTGCGTTCGGATTCAGGCTGCCGTCCGGGAGGCTGCCGAAGACGTCCTGGATGAGCTTCGGGAAGGCGGCGGAGTAGCCGATGAAGGACCCGAAAGTCATCGTGTACAGCCAGGTCATGATCCAGTTGTGGGGATTCCGGAAGATCACGAACTGGCTGGACAGGTTCTCCCGGACCGCTCCCGGGGACAGGTAACGCATCGCCAGCACCGTGAGCACGATGGTCACCGGCAACACGATCCACATGTTCAGGCCAGCGCCCAGGAGCAGCCACAGGCCGAGGCCGCCCGTGCCCAGACCGAGCAGCAGCAGCCAGAGCATGCGGCCCACGGCGCCCACGTCGCTGCCGATGTCGTGCTGGGGCAGGTTGTTCATGCCGAACCAGGCGACGACCGCCAGGAGCAGGAGCACCGGCACCCACACCAGGCCGCAGTTCTGGATCCAGACGGCCGACCCACCCAGCTCCGCCGGCAGGTGCATGGGATCCCCGCCCAGGCTGCCGAACAGCCCGAAGGTCATCACCAGGGGCAGGAGCACCTGCATGACGCTCACCCCGACGTTGCCCAGGCCGGCGTTCAGGCCGAGGGCGAGCCCCTGGACGCGCTTTGGAAAGAAGAAGCTGATGTTGGACATCGAGGAGGCGAAGGCGCCGCCGCCGATGCCCGAGAGGCCGGCCAGGACCGCGAAGGTGGTGAAGCTCGTGTCCGGGTTCTGCAAGGCCAGCCCCGTGCCCAGGGCCGGGATGGCCAGGAGCAGCGTCGTGACGGCGATGACGTTCCGCCCGCCACACAAGGCGATGAAGAAGGAGTTGGGGATGCGCAGCGTCGCCCCGACCAGCCCGGCGATGGCGGACAGCGTGTAGAGCTGTTCCTTGCTGAAGGGGAAGCCCAGGTTCTGCATCTGGACGGTGATCACCGACCAGTACAGCCAGACGGCGAAGGCGCTCAGCAGACAAGGAATGGAAATCCACAGGTTCCGTCGGGCCACGGCCTTGCCGCAGGCCGTCCAGAAACCCTCGTCCTCCACTTGCCACTTCTCGAGGCGTGCGCTCATGCTTCTTCTCCCAGGCCGACGCCGTTGGGCAGGTCATCGACGCCGCTGTGCTCGATCTGGTGCAGGAGTCCTGGCGCTCGCTTGCGCATGATGCGGCGCACGGTGACGTGCATCCACAGCAGGCACAAGGCGGAGAGCACCAGGAAGAACATCCAGCAGGTGGTCCAGATGCCGGTCCACTTCAGCAGGTAGCCGAAGACGATCGGGCCGACGAATCCGCCCAGACCACCCAGTACGCCGACGATGCCGCCGACGACACCCACGTCATTGGGGAAGTAGTCCGGGATGTGCTTGTACACCGCTGCCTTGCCGATCCCCATGGCGATGCCGAGGACGAAGACCAGGGCGGTGAAGATCCAGACGTTGGCCTGGAAGTAGATGTGGGTGATCCCCCGGGCCAGGAGCTCCTTGCGCTTGACCTGGGCGCCGACCTGGATCACGGGCTCCTGCCAGGACTCGATGTGGGGCAGCACCAGGAGGTCCGGGTCGTTGGTCAGCCCCATGGTGTCCTGCGGCTTGCGGCGCAGCGTGTAGCTGACCCCGTTGACGACAATGGCGTCCTCGCCGACCGATTCCACCGTGCCCGGCTTGGCGGCCATCACGCCCTCCCCCGGGGCCTGGATGTCCATGCGCGGCACGATCAGCAGGGCGCTGCTCAAGATGCAGGCGGCCAGGACGAAGTACATCACCGCCCGGGCACCGAAGCGGTCGCTCATCCAGCCACCCAGGGCCCGGATCACCCCGCTCGGCAGCGTGAAGATGGAGGCCATCATCCCGGCGGCCGTGATCGACAGGGTGTAGACGTTCACGTAGTAGGGAATCAGCCACTGGGCCAGGGCCACGAAGCCACCGAAGACCAGGAAGTAGTAGAGCCCGAAGCGCCATACCCGGATGTTGCCCAGGGGCTTGAGCCGGTCGCGGAGGGTCCGCGACTGGGCATCCGCGACCCGCTTCGAGTAGGTCAGGAACCAGAAGAGCACCGCCGTGCCCGCCAGGATGGCGGCGTAGATGCGGGGCAGCTGGCGCCAGCCCTCGAGGCCGGCCTCGCCGCTGGTCAGGCTGCGCAGCACCGTTGGTGCCACCATGCTGGTGATCGCCGCTCCGGCGTTGCCGGCGCCGAAGATGCCCAGGGCCGTCCCCTGCCGCGCCTTGCTGAACCAGACCGAGGTATAGGCGATGCCGACGGCGAAGGAGGCGCCACTCAGGCCGAAGCCCAGGCTCGCCAGGATGAAGGTGCCGAAGCTGTCGGCCATCGACACCAGCCACATGGCCCCGGCCGCCAGGAACATGAGGGTGGTGTAGACGATGCGCCCGCCATAACGGTCGGTGAGTACCCCCACCGGCAGTCGGGTCAGGCTCCCGGTCAGGACCGGGATGCCGATCAGCCAGCCGATCTGGGCCTTGTCCCACTGATACAGCCCGTTGTCCACCAGGAAGGTGACGAGCACACCGTTGAGCATCCACGCGGCGAAGCAGACCGTGAACGCGAAGGTGTTCAGAATCAGGACCTGGATGCTCTTGCGGCCTTCCGTCATGGCTCAACTCCGCTTCCGAGGCATGTTCCAGAGGACGACCTGGGTCTTGCGCCACAGGTATGGGTTGGGAACGACGAGGATGTGGACCAGTCGCGTGAAAGGAAAGACGGCGATCAACAGGAAGGCGTTGACGAGGTGCGCCTTGACCAGGAAGGGCATCCCCGTCACGTAGGAGATGTCCGGCGCCAGGCGGAACAGGGACCACAGCCAGGGCGCCAGGGAAGTGGCAAACCAGGAGCTGCCCCAGCCGTAGAGGCTGGCCACCAGGATGCCGCTCACCACCTGGACCAGCAGCAGGACGTAGACCACCCAGTCGCCGATGGTCGTGACCGCCCGGAGCTTGGGGTGGGCGAGGCGGCGCAGGGTGATGTTGAGGAGCCCGACCAGGGTCATCACCGCCAGGGCCAGGGCTGCAACCTCGAGCACGTGGATGCGCCACAGCGACCCGTTCCAGCTCAGGACCAGGCCGGGCAGGAGGAAGGCGGCGGCGTGCAGGCTCAGCACGCCGATGATCCCGTAGTGGAAGGGCACCGAGCCCCAGAAGTGCCAGCGGTTCTCCAGGAACTGGCTGGAAAGACTGGAGTAGGTGAAGGTCCGCTGCCGGTAGCGCTGGACCGTGACCAGCAAGAAGATGGCCAGGGCCAGGTAGGGCAGGACCACGAACAGGAGGAAGTCGTTCATGCGGGGCACCCCTCCAACTGCGCCCCGCCGGCAGCCTGGGCGCAACACTCGATGAGGAGGTCGAAGAGCGGCGCGTAGGGGCTGTCCTCCACGCCGAGGGTCGTGGCGATGCGCCGGGCCGCGGGCAGGATCCGCTGCTCCAGCAGCCGGCGCCGTGTGGCCTCGTCCAGGCGCGGGCAGAGCCGCAGCAGGGTCGGCAGGAAGTCCGGCAGCTCCCGGCCCTCGTCGACGCCAGCCCGGCGCAGGAGGTCCCGGAGCTCGACCAGGAGAGCACCGCGGGCGTAGCTCTCCCCGAAGAGGTGCCAGCCGACCTCGAGGGCGGTGTCCTGCCGGCTGTCGAAGCTCTTCGTGTAGCTCTCCTGGAGTTCGCCCAGGGACTCAGCCCCCAGCAGACGCTCCAGCTCCGTCAGTCCGCCTGCAGCTCCAGCCCCGGTGAGACGGGTCAGGGCGGCCGTCAGCTCGGTGTGGCGGGCCGCATCCGGGTACTCCAGGAGCAGGGCCAGGTCCAGGAAGGTGCGGCTGTCCATGTTCAAACGCGCATCGGGGCTTCCCGGAAGCCGAAGCCGGTGCTCCGGCGGACGTCATGGGGATCGTCGAGCATCTCGATGGCCATCTCCCGCTGGAAGGGCGGAATGACGAAGCGATCCTCGAAGGTCGCCAGGGAGGTCAGCCGGTAGATGGCATCGGCCTCCCGGGCGTCGAGGCCAGCCTCCAGCAGGGCCCGGTTGGCCGTCTCCTCGCTCACGTCCCCCACCGTCAGGTGCCGCCGCAGGAGACGCACGGCCATCTGCTTGCGCAGGCTGTAGCGGACCTTGCCCTCGTTGCCGGCGGCGAACAGGCGGGCCAGGTAGCGGATCGGCACCCGGGCCTTCTCGATGTCGGCGAAGAGGTCGTCGCTGTCGCTGCTCACCACTCCGCCTTCGCTCCGGGCCATCACCGGCAGCAGCGGCGGCACGTAGAACAGCATCGGGAAGGTCCGGAACTCGGCGTGCAGCGGCAGCGCCAGACCCCAGTGCTTGACGAAGCGCAGCACCGGCGAGCGCCGGGCCGACTCGATGACCGCCTCCGGGACGCCGGAGCGCCGTGCTGCCTCCCGCACCTTCGGATCCTCCGGGTCGAGGATCAGCTCGCGCTGGGCGTCCACCAGCTCCAGGTCAGGGCGCTTCGCGGTCTCCTCGAGGCGCTCGGCGTCGTAGAGGACGTTGCCGAGGTAGCGGATGCGCCCGACGCAGGAGTGGAAGCAGGCCGGGGCCTGGCCGGTCTCCAGCCGCGGGTAGCAGAGGATGCACTTCTCGGACTTGCCGGTCGACCAGTTGTAGTAGGTCTTCTTGTAGGGGCAGGCGGAGATGCACGAGCGCCAGCCCCGGCAGCGTTTCTGGTTGAGCAGGACGATGCCGTCCTCGCCGCGCTTGTACAGGGCGCCGGAGGGACAGGAGGCCACGCAGGCCGGATTGAGGCAGTGGTTGCAGATCCGCGGCAGGTAGAAGAAGGCCATCCGCTGGATCTCGAACATCTGCTGCCGGGTCACCGGATCGAGATCCTCCAGGTTGGGGTCGTTCTCGGCGTACACCGGCGACCCACCCAGGTCGTCGTCCCAGTTCGGCCCGGCCTCGATGTCGATCTGCTCGCCGGTGATCATGCTCACCGGCACCGCCGTCGGCTGGTCGTCGCCCTCGGGCGCGTTGAACAGGTCCTGGTAGCGATACGTCCAGGGTTCGTAGTAGTCCTCCATGCTCGGCATGGAGGGGTTGTGGAAGATGTTGGCGATGAGGTGGCCCTTGCCGGTGGAGCGCAGCTTGAGCTTGTCACCTTCCACCTTCCAGCCGCCGTGGTAGTTCACCTGGTCCTCCCAGCGGGTCGGGTAGCCGGTGCCAGGCTTGGTCTCGACGTTGTTCCACCACATGTACTCGGTGCCGTCGCGGTCGGTCCACACGTTCTTGCAGGCCAGGCTGCAGGTGTGACAACCGATGCACTTGTCCAGGTGGAACACCATCGCGATCTGGGAGCGGACGTCCATCTCTTGTTCCTCCTTGGGCTACCAGCGCACCTCGGCGAGGCGTCGCACCAGCACGTGGGTGTCCCGGTTGCAGCCGGTCGGACCCCAGTAGTTGAAGTGGTAGGTGAACTGGCCGTAGCCGCCCACCATGAGGTTCGGCTTCAGGCGCGTCCGCACCAGGCTGTTGTGGCCGCCGGCACGGCGCTGGCCCCGGGACGGCGATCGCGGCACCGAAATCGTCCGTTCCGGCGAGTGGTACTGGATGCAGATGCCCCGGGGCAGGCGGGCGCTCACCACCGCCCGGGTCACCACCACGCCGTGGTCGTTCACCACCTCGACCCAGTCGTTGTCCAGGATGCCGAGCTTCCGGGCGTCCTCGTCGTTGATCCACAGGGGCTCACAGCCCCGGGACAGGGTGGTCATGCGCTGGTTGTCCCCGTAGGTCGAGTGGATGTGCCACTTGCCGTGGGGCGTGAGGTAGTTGAGCTGCATGATCGGCCCCTCCCCACCGCTCTCGAAGCGCAGGTCGGCGTACTCGTCGGGCGCCGGCTTGGGCTTGTAGGTGGGCAGGTGCTCGCCGAACTGCAGGTAGCCCGGGTGGTCCAGGTAGAGGTGCTGGCGCCCGGTCAGGGTCCGCCACGGCACCAGCTTCTCCCGGTTGTAGGTGAAGGGCGCGTAGGCGCGGGCCTGCCCGACCACCCCGGACCACATGGGACTGTTCAGCAGGCGCCGCGGCTGGGACTGCAGGTCCTTGTAGCGGGTGCGGACACCGCGATTGGCCTCGGCCAGGTCAGCCAGCGGCAGGCCGACCTTCTTCTCCATGTGCTTGTAGCCGCGCCAGGCCAGCTCGCCATTGGTCACCGAGGAGAGCATGAGGATGACGTCGCACACGTACTCGGCATCTCGCAGGCTGGGGTAGCGCTGGCCATCCCACTCCTCCACGGGCCCGTGGCGCTGGAGCTCCTCGTAGAAGTCCGCCACCTCGAACCAGGTGCCGTGGGCGCCGAGACCACGCTCCCGGGGCCCGGGCCCCAGGGAGACGAAGCGCCGGAAGAGGTTCCGGTAGTCCCGAACCTCGACCTTGAAGTGGGGCATGGTCTTGCCCGGGATGGCCTCGCACTCGCCCTTCTGCCAGTCGGCGAGGGTCGGCTGGGCGATCTCGGCCGGCGTGTCGTGGGCCAGGGGCGCCGCCACCAGGTCCTCCACGGGCTCCGGGAAGTGCTGTTCCGCCAGCTCGCTGAAGCGCTCGGCGACGGCCCGGAAGATGTCCCAGTCGCTCTTCGACTCCCAGCACGGAGGCACCGCCGGTGACAGCGGGTGGATGAAGGAGTGCATGTCCGTGCTGTTGAGATCCGCCTTCTCGTACCAGGTGGCCGCCGGCAGGATGATGTCGGAATAGAGGGCGGAGGTGTCCATCCGGAAGTTCAGGTCCACCACCAGGTCCATCTTTCCGCTCGGCGCGTGGGCGTGCCACGCGATCTCCCGTACCTGGTCCTCGGCCATGTCCTGGGCGACCTTGTTGGTGTGCGTCCCCAGGTAGTGCTCGAGGAAGTACTCGTGGCCCTTGGCCGAGGACATCAGGGCGTTGCCCCGCCAGATGAACCACACCCGGGGCCAGTTCTCCCTGGCGTCCGGATCCGCCACCGCGAAGCGCAGCCGGCCGGCCTTGAGTTCCTCGGCGACGTGGCGGGCCACCTCCTCCGGCGTCTGCGCCCCGGCCGCCCGGGCCTCCCGGGCCACCTGCAGGGGACTGCGATCGAACTGGGGATAGAAGGGCAGCCACCCCTGGCGCACGGCCCGGACGTTGATGTCGGCGGCGTGGCCCCGGGCCAGGCTGTCCTCCTCCTGGTCGGCGGGGACCGTGTGGTAGTCCCGGAAGCTGCGCTCGTAGCGCCACTGGTCGCTGTGGATGTAGTGCCACGAGGGCGCGTTCTGCACCCGGGAAGCCGGGTGCCAGTCCTTGGCCAGGGCGATGTTCGACCAGGAGTCCATCGGCGCCAGCTTCTCCTGGCCGACGTAGTGGGCGAGCCCACCACCGTTCACCCCGACGCAGCCGCACAGCACCAGGGAGTGGATGGCCGCCCGGTACATGAGGTTGGCGTGGTACCAGTGGTTGACGCCGGCGCCGATGATGACGGTGCAGCGGCCACCGGTCCGCTCGGCGGTGTCCGCCCACTCTCGGGCGAAACGCACCAGCGTGTCCCGGCTGATGCCCGTGTAGCGTTCGGCCCAGGCCGGGGTGTAGACGGCGTTCTCGTCGTCGTAGTCCTTCGGATAGGCCCCTGGCAGCCCCCGGGGCACGCCGTACTGGGCCATCAGCAGGTCGTAGACCGTGGTCACCAAGACCTCGCCGTCGTCGGTCTGGACGCGCCGCGCCGGCACGCCCCGGCGCATGGTGGTGCCGGAGGCGAAGTCATCCAGCTCCACCTCCACGACCTCGTCGGCCGCGTCCAGGAAGGTGAGGGCCGGATCGATCTCGCTGCCGTCCTTGCCGTCCTTCAGCTCCAGGTTCCAGCGGCCGCCCTCGCTGCCCCAGCGGTGGCCGACGGCGCCCATCGGCATGCGCGGCCGCCCGTCCTTGCGGTCCCACATGAGGAACTTCCACTCGCCGTGCTCCTCGCCGGCGTACTCCGCCAGGCGCCCGGCCCGGAGGAGCTGGCCCGGCCGCCAGCCCTCGCCCTTCCGGTCCAGGGCCACCAGGAAGGGGGAGTCGGAGTAGCGCCGGACGTAGTCGAGGAAGAACTCCGACTGCTTCTCGTGGTGGAACTCCTTGAGGATGACGTGGTTCACCGCCATCCACCAGGCCCCGTCCTGACCGGCGTTCAGGGAGATCCACTCGTCGGCGTACTTCGCCACCTGGTTGAAGTCCGGGGCGAAGACCACCATCTTGCTGCCGTTGTGGCGAGCCTCGGCCGCGAAGTGGACGTCCGGGGTCCGGGTCATGTTCAGGTTCGACCCCATGACCGCCAGGAACTTGGCGTTGTACCAGTCCGCCGACTCGTTGACGTCGGTCTGCTCCCCCCAGGTCTCGGGCGAGGCCGAGGGCAGGTCGCAGTACCAGTCGTAGAAGGACAGGCTGACCCCGCCGAGGAGCTGCAGGAAGCGGGCGCCGGCGGCGTAGCTGACCATGCTCATGGCCGGGATCGGCGAGAAGCCCGTCACCCGATCCGGACCGTGCTCCTGGATGGTGTGCACCAGGGAAGCGGCGATGAGCTCGAGGACCGTGTCCCAGCTCGTGCGCCGCAGACCGCCCTTGCCCCGAGCGCGCTGGTAGCGTTGCCGGCGCGCCTGGTCCGCCTGCAGCCACCGCCACGCCTCGACCGGGTCGTCGAAGCGGCTCCGGGCCTCCTGCCAGAGATCCAGGAGGGCGCCGCGGATGTACGGGTACTTGACCCGCAGGGGGCTGTACAGGTACCAGGAGTAGGAGATCCCCCGCTGGCAACCCCGGGGCTCGTAGGGCGGCGCCTCGGGGTCGATCACCGGGTAGTCCAGGGCCTGCATCTCCCAGGTGACGATCCCGTCCTTGACGTGGATGTTCCAGGAGCAGGAACCGGTGCAGTTGACGCCGTGCGTGCTGCGCACGATCTTGTCGTGCTGCCAGCGGTTCCGGTAGAACTCCTCCCAGGAACGGACCTTGGGGGCGACGGAGTCCTGGATGAAGGTGTTCCGGCCGTTGTTCATCGTGCGGCTGCGTCCAGCAGGGGGCGGCGGGTGGCGCGGTAGCGGCGGCGCCAGAAGAAGTCGAAGGCGGCCAGGACCAGGGCGGCGAGACCGCCGCCGGCCATGAGGACGTCCACGGGCCCGGGATCCGGGGTCTCGACGCCGGCGGCCTGGGCTTCACTGCGCAGGAAGGCCACCAGGCCGAGGATCTCGTCCTCCTCCAGGGGGCGGTTCTTGAAGACCGGCGCCATCACCACCGAGGGGGGGGAGACCAGCCAGGCGGAGAGGGCCTTGCGGCCTTCCAGGCGGGCGTAGGCCGTGGACAGGTCGGGCCC
>CAYMFV010000023.1:0-17222 GCA_964389745.1 uncultured Planctomycetales bacterium
CTGCCGTCGTTGTCGTGGACGTGGAGGTGGCGCAGACGCGGCCGGGCCGCCGCCGGCTCGGCCAGGACGCCGCCGGCCACGTGGGCGTGGCCCAGGTCCAGGCACAGACCCGCCTCGCCGGCCGGGTCGAGCTCCTCCAGGAGGGCCAGCAGGCGGGCGCAGCGGGTCCCCGGGGAGAGGATGTTCTCGAGCAGGAGGCGGACCCCCACGTTCCGGGCCCGGGGCAGGAGCCGGGCAACCGCCTCCCGGGCGAAGTGCGGCTGCTCGCCCTGCCAGTCGTCCGCCGGCCAGCCGAGGTGCAGCACCGCCTGGCCGGCGCCCAGGGCCGCCGCCGCCGCCAGCCCCCGGGCGGCCCCGTCCAGGGCAGCGGCCCGCCGGGCCGGGTCCGGGTCCAGGACCGACCAGCGCTCGCCGGCCAGGAGGCGGGGGACGGAGGGGTAGAAGGGCAGGTGGACGGTGGGGGCGGCGAGGCCGTGGCCGGCCAGGCGCTCCCGGAGAGCGGCGGTGGCCTCCAGGTCCCGCCAGGGCAGGTGGGGCTCGGCCAGCCAGAGTTCCAGCTCCTGCCAGCCGGCGGCGGCCACCGCCGCCAGGGTCCTCTCGTCCAGGGGGCGGTGCACGAGCAGGTGGGTGGAGAGGGTCAGACGCACCTTGCCGGGTATCCTAGGCCGCCATGCTCTCCATGCTGGCCCTCGCCGCGGTCGGACTCTGGGCTCTGCCCCAGGGGGACGAGACCGTCCGGGACTTCAAGCGCTACTACCGGAAGTTCCAGGACACCTGGGAGCGGGTGGAGGCCGTCCGGGCCCTGGACGGGATCGACGATCCCGCGGTCCCGACGGTGCTCCTGAAGTACAAGGTCCTCCAGGACGCCGACCCCCAGGTGGCCCGGGCGGGCTTCGAGGTCCTGGTGCGCCTGCCCTCGGAGGCGGCCCGGGCGCCGCTGCGGGCCATCCTCGAGGAGGGCAAGCCGCCGGCGGTCCTGCCGGTGCTGGTCCGGGCCGCCGGCGCCGGCGGCTGGCAGGAGTTCCAGCCCCTGCTCCTGCCCCTCCTGGAGTTCCGGGACGACAGCCTGCGCCTCTGGACGGCCACTGCCCTGGGGCAGCTCGGGGCCGAGGATGCCCTGCCCGCCCTGGCCGGTCTGGCCACGGGCGACCCGAACCCCCTGGTCCGGGTGGCCGCGGTGGATGCCCTGAAGACCCTGGGCAAGGGGCACGAGGAGGTGGCCGGTCCGGCCCTGGTCCAGGCCCTCCAGGACGATGCCCTGGAGGTGCAGACGGCCGCGGCCCTGGCCCTGCAGGTGGTCCGGGAGAAGGCAGCCGTCCCCGT
The DNA here is from genome assembly GCA_964389745.1 of uncultured Planctomycetales bacterium. Classification (GTDB taxonomy): domain Bacteria; phylum Planctomycetota; class UBA1135; order UBA1135; family UBA1135; genus CAYMFV01. Next base: position 1,324 of record CAYMFV010000023.1, read on the forward strand.
CCTCCTGGACCTGTGGGAGCACGGCGAGGGGCGGATCCTGGAGCAGGTGTATCCGACGCTGCTGGCCATCACCGACCTGCAGTTCGGTGCCGATCCAGCCCTCTGGCGCCGCTGGTGGGAGCGGGCGGGGGAGACCTGGCAGGTCCCCTCGGACGAGGAGGTGGCGAAGCGCAAGGCGGCCCGGGCGGCCATGAACGCCCAGTACGTCTCCCCCCGGCAGCAGGCCTCCTTCATGGGCATCGAGACACCGAGCATCCGGGTGGTCTTCATCATCGACGTCAGCGGCTCCATGGAGGAGCAGGTGGTGGACCGGGAGTCCTTCCAGGGCTACGAGAGCTACCGCAAGCTGGACATCGTCAAGGAGGAGCTGGCCCGGACCATCGAGGGGCTCGAGGGGAACGTCCGCTTCAACGTCCTGGCCTTCGCCAGCAAGGTCTACAACTGGCGCAAGAACCTGGCCCCGGCCAACGCCCTGAACCGGCGCAGCGCCATCCGCTGGGTGGAGAAGCTGAAGCCGGTCGGCGGCGGCCAGGCGGCGGCCCGGGCGGCGGCCGGGCTCCGGGGCAGCAGCGGCGTGGACGACGGTCGCACCAACACCTACGCCGCCCTCCTGGCCGGGCTCGGCATCCCCACCGACCGGGAAGGGCTGCCGGTCCTGCCCGCGGACGCCGATGCCCTGCCGACCCCGGTGGACACCATCTTCTTTCTCTCCGACGGGCGGCCCACGGTGGGCGCCCTGGTGGACCCCGACGACATCCTGGAGTCGATCCTGGATCTGAACCGCTTCCGGCGCATCGTCCTCCACACCATTGCCATCGGCGAGTTCCAGAAGGACTTCATGCAGGAGCTGGCCCGGCGCAGCGGCGGCCAGTTCGTGGACCTGGGCCGCTGAGAGGCGCCGCCGGATCCCGGGCCGCCCGGACCGGGACTTGACGGGAGGGGCGGGGAGCCCTCATAATGGCTCCGCTTGCGTCGGGGCGTGGCTCAGCTTGGCTAGAGCGCTGCGTTCGGGACGCAGAGGTCGGAGGTTCAAATCCTCTCGCCCCGACCACGTCCGGACCCGGCTTCCGTGGGGTTTCGATGCCCCGAGCGGCCCGCTGGCTCCCGGGCGGAGTCCATCCACGACCTCGCGCAGCCCGAAGCACCCGTGACTGCCGTCCAGGCAGCCGCCGGCCGGAGGCGCCGCCTTCGGCGCCCTTCGCCGGTTTCCACCTCCATCCTCGACCCGGAGGTCCCGTGACGGACGAACTCGGATCGGCACGGCCCCGTCGCCGCAGGCGCCGCCGCCGCCGTGCCCTCGCCTCCCCGGCGCCCGCCACCGTGGAGGATGCCCAGGAGCTGACCGCCCCCAAGGCGCCGCCGGCCGCCGCCCGCCGTCCCCGGCAGGGCGGTGGGGAGCAGGGCGGCGCTCCGATCGAGGTCCAGGGCATCCTGGAGCTGCGCAAGGACGGCACGGGCTTCCTGCGCCAGCCCCGGCACAACCTGGAGCAGCGCCCCGACGATCCCATGGTGCCCCAGGCCCTGGTCCGGCGCCTGCACCTGAAGGAGGGCAGCGAGCTTCTCTGCCAGGCCGTTCCCGGGCGCAACGGCCGGGGCCCGGTGGTGCGCCACGTGGAGCGCTTCGACGGCCTGGAGCTGGCCGAGCACCGGCGCCGCCGGGGCTTCAAGAAGCTCACGGTCATCGACCCGGACTTCCACTACGAGCTCGGCACCTTCGCCCAGGAGGGCCAGATCTCGATGCGCATCCTGGACCTCCTCTGCCCCCTGGGCCGGGGCCAGCGGGCGCTCCTGGTGGCGCCGCCCCGCTCGGGCAAGACCATGCTGCTGCAGCAGATCGCCCGGGCCATGGAGGGGCTCTATCCCGACGTCCACCTGATCGTGCTCCTGGTGGACGAGCGGCCCGAGGAGGGCACCTACTGGCGGCGCGGGATCGAGCGGGGCGAGGTCTTCGTCAGCACCCTGGACCGCTCGCCCCGGGAGCACGTACGCCTGGCCGAGATGGTCCAGGCACGAGCCGAGCGCCTCGTGGAGGCGGGCCGGGAGGTGATGATCCTCCTGGACTCCATCACCCGGCTCGCCCGGGCCTACAACCACACGATCGGCAACAGCGGCAAGATCATGTCGGGGGGCCTGGACTCCCGGACCATGGCCCGGCCGAAGGCCTTCTTCGGCGCCGCCCGGAACACCGAGGACGGCGGTTCCCTGACCATGGTCGCCACCTGCCTGGTGGATACGGGCTCCCGGATGGACCAGGTGATCTTCGAGGAGTTCAAGGGCACTGGCAACATGGAGCTGGTCCTGGACCGCCGCCTGGCGGACCGGCGCATCTTCCCGGCCATCGCGGTGGACCAGACCGGGACCCGGAAGGAGGAGCGGCTCCTGTCCCGGCAGGTCCTGCGCAAGGTGACCATCCTGCGCCGGGTGTTGAGCCGGATGCGTCCCCTGGAGGCCATGGAGCTCCTGGTGGACCGCCTGGAGCGCTTCCCCTCGAACCAGGAGTTCCTGAACGCCTTCTCCATGGACGATGTCGAGTAGCACCGCCCCGGCCACTCCGGTGGTCGAGGTGGAAGACCTCGCCAGGTCCTACGGTCCGGTCCGGGCCCTCCAGGGCGTCTCCTTCGCCGTCCCGGCCGGCCAGGTGGTGGGGGTGCTGGGGCCCAACGGCGCCGGCAAGACCACGGCCATCAAGATCCTCACCGGCTTCCTCGGGGCCGACCGGGGCCGGGCCCGGGTGTGTGGTCTGGACGTGGAGGAGGAGTCCCTGGAGGTGCGCCGTCGTCTCGGCTACCTGCCGGAGAACAACCCCCTCTATCCCGAGCTCCTGGTCCGGGAGTTCCTGGACTTCACCGCCCGGGCCCGGGGCCTGGCCGGCGCCCGGCGCCGGGCGGCAGTGGCCCTGGCCGTGGAGCGCACCGGTCTGGCCGAGGTCTACCACCGGCCCATCGGCGAGTGCTCCAAGGGCTACCGGCAACGGGTCGGCCTGGCCCAGGCCCTCCTCCACGACCCGCCCCTGCTGGTCCTGGACGAGCCCACCAGCGGACTGGATCCCATCCAGGCGGTGGAGATGCGGGCGCTCATCCGGGAGCTGGCGGCGAGCAAGACCATCCTCCTCACCAGCCACGTGCTGCCCGAGGTGGAGGCCCTCGCCGAGCGGGTGGTGGTCCTCCACCGGGGGCGCAAGGTGGCCGACGGCAGCCGCGAGGAGCTCGCCGGCGAGGGGGGGGGACGGCTGGGCGTGCGCATCGCCATCCGGGGCAGCCAGGAGGCTTTGGCCGGCCTCCTGGAGGCGGCCGGTGCCCGCCTGCAGGGCTTCCGTCCTCATCCCTTCGGCCGCCCGGAGCTGGCCGCCGCCCAGGCCGAGGTGGAGGGGGGGCCGGAGGCCCTGGAGGCCATGGCCGCCGCTGCCAGCGCCGCCGGCCTGCCCCTGGTGGAGCTCACGCCCCAGGCTGGCAGCCTCGAGGACCTGTTCCGGCGCCTGATCGCCGAGGAGGAGTCGTGGGCGTCCTGACCGTGGCCCGCCGGGAGTGGCGCGCCGGCTTCGCGACGCCCGTGGGCTGGGTCATCCTGGCCTTCCTGCCCGGGGTGGCCGCCGCCCTCTTCCTGGTGGTGGGCCCCTTCTTCGCCGAGGGCACCGCCAGCCTGCGGCGCTTCTTCGAACTGGTGCCCATGCTCCTGGTCCTGGCCGCCCCGGCGGCGACCATGCGCCTGTGGGCCGAGGAGCGGCGCTCCGGCACCGAGGAGCTCCTCCTGACCCTGCCCTTCCGGATCCGGGACCTGGTCCTGGGCAAGTTCCTGGGCGCCTGGGGCCTCCTGGCCCTGGCCTTCCTGTTGACGGCCGGCCTGCCCCTCACCGTCGCCGCCCTCGGTCCCCTGGACTGGGGCCCGGTCCTCGGCGGCTACCTGGGCTGCCTGCTCCTGGCCGCCACCGCCGTGGCGGTGGGCCAGTTCTTCTCGGCCCTGACCCGGAACCAGGTGGTGGCCTGGCTCCTGGCGGCCCTGCTGCTCCTGGCCTGGAACCTGGTGGGCGTCGCCGCCACTGCCACCGCCGTGCCGGCCTGGCTGGCCCGGGTCTTCCTGCGCCTGGACTTCGGCGTCCGCTTCACCGACCTGGCTCGGGGCGTCCTCGATCTCCGGGACCTCGTCTACTTCGGTGGCCTGGCCGCCCTCTTCCTCTGCGGCAACGGCCTGGTCCTGGAGACCCGGCGCTGGCGATCGGCATGAGCAGCCCCCGCGCCCGTCGCGCCCGTCGCCAGGCCTGGCTGAGCGGCCTGCTGCTCGCCGGCATCCTGGTCTCCCTGCTGGTCCTGGCCGAGGGTCTGCGCTGGCGCCTGGACCTGACTGCGGACCGGCAGCACACCCTGTCCCCGGCCACCCTGGCCCTCCTCGGCCGCCTCGAGGACCGCCTGGAGCTGAAGCTCTACTTCAACCGGGACGTGGAGGGGGCCGAGGCCATCCTGCCGGCCCGCCTCCAGGTCGTGGACCTCCTCGAGGAGATCGCCGCCAGGGGGGGGGAGCGCGTGTCCCTGGAGGTGGTGGATCCGACCGCGGACAGGCTCCTGGCCAGCCACGCCCAGCAGGTGGGCATCGTCCCCGCGCCCCTCGGCAGAGGGGGGGTGGGCAGCGTCGCCGTGGTCCAGATCTACCAGGGTCTGGAGCTGCGCTACCTCGACCGGACGGAGGTCATTCCCTTCGTCGTCCCGGCGGAGTTCGAGTTTGCCTTCGCCTCCCGGCTGGCGAGCCTGCTCCGGGGGGAGCGGCCGGTGATCGGTTTCGTTTCCCGGGAGCCGCCGCTGCCGCCGCCGGTGCCCGGGATCGAGCTGCCGGTGCCCGAGGACAGGATCTACGAGGAGCTCCGGGAGATCCTCGGGCAGCGCTACGCCGTCCGCGACCTGGACCTGGAGGCGCCGGACCCGCCGGTGGCGGACCTGGTGGCGATGATCGTGGCCCGGCCGGAGGAGCTGTCCAGCCGGGAGGTCTTCGAGATCGACCGCTACCTGGCCGGCGGCGGCCACGTGCTGATCCTCCACGACCACGAGCGCTACGACCCGAAGACCTTCGAGCGGCACGACATCACCACCGGCCTGGACGGCTGGCTGGAGGAGCAGGGCATCCGGATCCTGCCCCGCTTTGTCTACGACTCCCAGGCCCAGGAGCTGGTGGTCGGTCGCCGCCGGGTGACCTTGCCCGACGGCCGGTTCCAGGTGGTGCCGGTACGCCTGCCCTACGGCCTCTTCCCGAGGCTCAGCGGCGACTCCCTGGCGCCGGGGCACGTGGTCACCGGCCAGCTGGACCAGGTGGTCCTGATGTGGGCCCACCCGGTGGTCGCCGGCCGCCTGCCCGACGGCGTCCAGGCCGAGGTCCTGCTGCGCTCCTCGCCCCGCTCCTGGATCCTGCCCCGGGACGTACCTGTGGCTCTCACCCCGGAGTCCATCCAGACCCTGGACGCCCGGGCCGTGGGCAGCGGCCCGCCGCAACGGGCCAACCTGGCAGTGGTCCTCCGGGGGCGCTTCCCGAGCCGCTTCCCCGAGCCCCCCCCTGGCCGGGAGGGCGTGGCCGAGAGCCGTCCCGGCGTCCTGGTGGTGATCGGCGACGGCGACCTGTTCCAGAACGTCTTCCTGCAGGCCGGCTCGGCGAACGCCATCTTCGCCCTCAACCTGGTGGACTGGCTGGCCCAGGACGAGTCCCTGATCGGCCTGCGCAGCCGGGGGGAGGGGCAGCGTTCCCTGCGCAGCTTCTACCGGGAGTACCTGGAGGAACGGGCCCCGGATCCCTCTCGCCTGTCCCCGGAGGAGCGCCAGCGCCTCGACCGGGATGCCCGGCGCTACCAGCGCCTGCAGCAGCGGCTGCGCGCCTGGGGCAACACCCTGGGGCCGCCGCTCCTGGTCCTCCTGGCCGCCCTCCTGGTCTGGCGCTGGCGCCGGGTCCGGGCGGCGCGCCCCTGGCGGCCTCCTGTCCCCCCCCTGCAGCCATGAGCCCGCGCAACCGCGTCCTGCTGCTCCTCTTCCTGCTCCTGGCCGGGGCGGCCGCGTGGCGGACCCGGCCCTGGGAGGGCGACCTGCACCAGCGGACCGCCCGCCGGGTCCAGCGCCTCTTCCCGGAGCTGGAGGCGCACCTGGAGGAGGTGACCCGGGTCGAGGTCCAGGCCGAGGGCCGCACCACCACCCTGGCCCTGGAGCCGGGCCAGGGCTGGATCGTCGAGGAGAAGCTCGGCCACCCGGCCGACGCCGGCCGGCTCCTGGACCTCCTGGACGCCATGGCCCGCCTGGACGACCGGGACGTGGTCTCCACCAACCCCGAGAAGTTCGCCGTCTACCACGTGGACGAGGGCCAGGGGACCCGGGTCCGGGTCCAGGCCCGGGACGGGCGCCTGCTGGCCGACCTGCTGGTCGGTAGCCTGCGCAGCCAGGACGTGGCCCGGCGCGGCCAGGTGCTCCTGGAGTTCTACCTGCGGCCGGCGGACCGGCCCCTGGTGGTCATGGTCCGGGACTTCCACCTGCCCCTCACCGATCCGGCGGACTGGATCGACGGCCGCCTCTTCCCGGAGGTGCAGGCCCGGGACCTGGACTGGATCGAGCGGGACGACCGCCAGGGCGACCAGGACTGGCGCCTGGAGCGGGTGGCCGTCCAGGGGCCCGAGGGGGGGGGTGGCCCGGTGCCGGGGACGGTGGACCGGAGCTGGCGCATGCTCCGGCCCGAGGAGCGGCCGGCCCTGGGCTTCGCCGGGGACTCCTTCGCCTTCACCTTCACCGGGCTGCGGGCCGCCGACGTGGCCGCCCGCCTGGAACCGGGCGCCGAGCCGGACCCGGGGCGCTGGGGCTTCGCCACCGACGTCTTCCGGGCCGGCGTCGGCGACCGGGTCCTGGAACTCGAGCTGGGCGGCCCGGCCCCCGGCGGCCGCTGGTGCCGGGTCCCGGGACGGGAGTGGATCTACGTCCTGGAGGACTTCGAGGTCGGCCAGCTCCGCCAGGGGGTCGCCGACATGCTGCCCCCGGCGGGTCAGTAGATCCCGGCCCGGAGGGCGCAGGGCACCGTCAGGTCCAGGATGCCCCCGGAGGCGTCCAGGATGGCGGCCTGGAAGGCCACGGGCACGCCGGCCAGGGGCGCCGGCACCGCCAGGGGGATGGATGCCTTGGCGGTGGCGGGCAGGGTGCCATGGAAGCCCGGGGCCGCCAGGCTCTCCTGGAGGAGGTCCAGGCCCACCTGCAGGGTCACGTTCCAGGGGGGGGGCAGGGGATGGGGGCCGGGCTGGAGACTGGCCAGGACCTGGTAGTCCCGGCCGGCGTGCCCGGGGGCCCGGAGTTCCAGGGTCGTGGCGGTGCCGGCCACCGGGCTGGTGTCCCCGGGGGTGAGCACCGGCAGGGAGGGATCCAGGGGCCGGATGCCCCGGCGGCCCAGGGCCCAGGCCACGTAGGGCTGCCAGGCGCCGCCGTAGAGCTGCTGCTCGGCCACCAGCAGCCAGTGGCCGCCGTCGGGCATGTTCGAGGCCCGGGACTGGAGGGCCATGGCCTCGACGATCAGGTTGTCGGCCACGGGCCCGCCCAGGGCCATGCGCAGGTCCCAGAGCATGGCGGCCCAGATCTGGCCGTCGTGGTGCACCTGGCCGTTCTTGTCCTCCGGGTAGTGCAGGTCCGTGTCCACCCGGCGCAGGTAGTGGATGGGCCCGCCCGTGTAGGAGACGGCGTCCCACTCGCCCACCAGGGGATCGTCGTAGAAGGAGGCGGCGAAGTAGTCGCCGTAGCCCTCGGACATGGCCCCGTTCTCCCGGTTGCCGATGCCGCCCTGGACGTCGTCGTGGAGGGCGTGACCGTACTCGTGGAGGATGATGTCGGCGTCCTCGGCGTCGTCCACGCCCCCGGAGCCGTAGGTGATCTGCCGGCTGCCCTCGCTGTACCAGGAGTTGTCGGCCCGGGTGCCGTTCACGTCCACCTCCTGCTGGCGGCGGTTGGCGTTGGGCTGGCCGATGGCCTGGAGGTAGCGCTGGAAGGCGTCGATGTGATAGTAGGTCATCACCTCCTCGAAGGCGTCGGCCCGGCGGTGGTAGAGGAACTGGAGGGTCGGCTCGAAGGCCCGATTGGCGGTGGGGGCGGTGCTGCACCAGGGACCCTGGAGGTAGCCACTGCCGTCCAGGTCCCGGAGGGTGACCGGGAAGTACTCGCTGTTCGGTACCGCGGCGTTGCTGTCCCCCTGGTCGGTGAGGTTGTGGTTGCCCGAGGTCTGCACCGGGTTCGGGTCGAAGACCAGGCCCTGGCCGTCGGCGGGCAGGGGCGCGCCGAAACGGCGCAGGTCCAGGCGCTCCCGGACCAGGCCGGTGGTGGCGTCCACCAGGATGTCCTCCTCCCAGGTTCCGTCGGCCCGGACCTGGACCCGGATCTCCCAGACCAGCTCCTCGCCGTCCCAGGCCAGGCGGGCGGCGAGGGGCGTGAGGCGCTCCCCGGCCCCGGCGCTGGCCGCGGCCGCCGCCCGGGCGGCGGGCTCGAGAATGGCCGGGACGGCGACCGTGGCGGCCACGGGCCGGACCCGGCCCGCGACGGTGGCGCCGCCACGGTGGAAGAGGACCACCTTCACCACGTCGCCCCGGACCGGGACGCCGGCGACCCGGTGCTCGTAGACCAGGCGCCGGGCCGTGGCGGAGTCGCCCAGGTCCCGCTCCAGGACCACCGTTCCCGGAATGCCCTGGCGGGCCAGGAAGGCCGCCGCGAGCTGCGCCGCAGCCTCCTCCTGCGAAGTGGCGGGGACAGCGCTGGCGGGGAACTCGGCGCGCAGCGGCGCCTGGGGCGCGGGGGTGGCGGCCAGGAGGAGAACGGTGAGAGAGGGAAGCATTGCGGTTCCAGCGGCGCGGGAGGACCCGCGCCTCGGCTTCCCATCCTACACTTGGTGGACCATGGCGAGGCGTCTTACCATGCTCCGGGTCCTCGCAGAGATCCTTTGCGGCCTCCTGGTGGCCGGGTTCGGAGCTTTCGGGGTGGCCGCGGGCCGGCCGGCGTGGTGGTCCCCGCTCCCGGTCCCGTCCTTCGTGCTGGTGCTCAGGCTGAAACTTGTCGCGCCCGCCACATCGCCCGCCGGTGTCCTCGCCTTCGTCGGCACCTTCTGGGGGATGTCCTTCCTGGCCTGGATCGGGCTGGCCTCCCTGGGTCGGAGGAGCATCCCGCTGCCTTCCTTCCTGGCGGTCGCTGCCCTGCTGGTGTCGAACGTCGCCTGGGCCATCGCCCTCCTCGCCTTCGATGACGGCCTCCCGCTGCGGTACCACGGCGCCAGCCACGTCTTCGCGGTCCTGGGCCCGGCAGTCCTTCTGCCCGGACTCCTCCTCGCAGTCGGGTCCGCGCTCGTCGCTCGACCTCCTTCCGGGTCCTCCTCCTCTTCCACACCGCCCTGTTCGCGGTGGGTGCCTGGGTTGCGCTTCCCTATCTGGAAGAGCTGCACTGACCGCGGGAACCGCCGCACGTGACATCCGGCGGCGCGACCATGCCGCGGCTCTCAGGGGGTGCGGTCGAAGGGCCAGAGCTCCGCGGCCGCCGGGGCGGGCGGGCCGCCGCCGAGCCGCTCCAGGGCCGCCCGGGACAGGCGCACCTCGGCCCGGGCGCTCTCGGCGAGGACCCGGCCGGCCGCCTGGAAGACGGCCTCGGCATCGATCCCCTGGTAGCGGTAGATGTCCCGGGGCCGGCCCGACTTGCTGAAGCGGCGCACCGCCAGGGCCTCCTGGCGCACCCCGAGGATCGAGCCGGCGTTGTCGAGGAGCCCCTCCTCGCCGTCGGCGACCGAGACGACGGGCACCGTCCGGGCGGCGAGCAGGGCCGCCTCGGCGGCGTCCAGGCCCGGCCCGGCGGCCTGCTCCCGGGCGGCGGGGGAGAGGTGCAGGGCGCCGGTCACCCCGAGACGCTCCCGGAGGTGGCGCCAGCCGTCCCGGGCGGCGAAGCGGCCGAGGAGCAGGTCCGGGCTGGTCACCACCACCACGTCGGCGTGGATCCCGGCCTCCTCCAGGAGCCGGTCGCTGGCCGCCAGGGCCTCGGTGGTGACCGCGCCCATGGTCAGGATGACCACCACGTTCTCTCCGGGCCGGTAGTCGGCCTCGCCGCTCCGGTCCACCAGCTTGTAGCCCCCGGCCAGGACGTCCCGGCGGAGCTCGGCGAGGATCTCCTCGTCGCTCCGTCCCTGGCTGCCGGGCCGGGCCCGGAGCCGGCGCAGCCAGTCCCGCTGGTCCAGGGCCCGGGTGACACCCCGGACCAGGACGCCGTTGCGGTCCTCGTTATCCCCCTCCAGGTGCCGGCGGATGGCGTCGGCGATGATCCACTCCATCTCCCGGGCGTAGGTGGGCTCCCAGGTGATGAGCCCGGGCATCTGGAAGTCGTTCTTCCAGGAGTGCTGGGCGCCTTCCGGGGAGAGGGTCACTCCCGACGGCGTCCCCACCAGGAGGAAGGAGGCACCCCAGTAGAGGTTGTAGTAGAGCTGGTCCAGGGCCCGCTTGATGAAGAAGTCGTAGACCGTCATCATCGGGAAGAAGGGCACGCCGGTGAGCTGGCCCATCTTGCCGAAGGCGCCGAGGGCCGTCATGCAGTTGGCCTCGGCGATCTCGAAGCGAATGTGCCGGGTCCAGGGCTCCGGGCGCATGAGGAGCTCCGGCCGGCCCCGGTCCTTGACCTGCAGCTCCTCCTCCAGGTCCTCCTCGGACTCGGGGCCGTAGATCTTGGCGTCCATGGCCGGGTTGATGTTGGTGCTGGTGCCCACGTCCGGGGACATGGTCAGGCACAGGTCGGCCACCTCCGCCCAGCAGCGGTCGTTCTCGCTCAGCTCCCGGCCCGGGTCCCGGCCGGCGGCGGCCAGCTCGTCGGCGGTGCCGACCCGGACCAGCTTGCTGGCCACCTGGCCCCAGAGCCACTGGGTATGGGCCCAGGGCACCATGTCCAGGTTGATGGCGAAGTCCGCCGGCGGCGGCCAGGAGGCGGCCAGCTTCTCCCGGATCCGTTCCCGGTTCAGGGTGGCCCGCTCCAGGCTGCCCTGGATGCCCTCCCGGAGCTCCCGGCCGCGCTCCTCCAGGAAGCGCAGCTCGGGTCCGCTGGGCTCCCAGCCCCCGGCCTCCAGGCGGTAGGGCTCCTCCAGGCCGAGGCCCTGGCCGGCCAGGAGCTCCTCGATCTCGTCGCGGCCCGGAATGGCGGAGTGGTTGCCCGGAGCGGCGTAGGAGCGCAGGCCCCAGCCCTTCACCGTGTGGGCCACGATCAGGGTCGGGACCCGGCGGTCCTCCTTGGAGCGGAGCAGGGCCTCGAGGACGTAGCCCAGGTCGTGGCCGCCCAGGTCGCCGATGCCCCGGAGGAGCTCGGCGTCGTCCACCTCGGCCAGGAAGCGCTGCAGGCCGGGCTCCACGTCGAGGAGCCCCCGGCGGACCACGTCGGCGTCCCGGACCCAGATCAGGGCCTGGTGCTGGTAGTCGGAGAGGACCTCCTCCAGGACGTGGCGGAAGAGCTCGCCGCCGGGTCGCTGGAAGAGCTGGTCCCGGAAGCGGCCGTGGCGGACCTGGATGACCTCCCAGCCGTTGGCCCGGGCCGTGCGCTCGATCCGGTCGGCGTCGGTCCCTCGGAGGCCCCGGCGGTTCGGAATGCGGGTGCCGTCCAGGTTCTGCCGGTTGTAGTCGACGATCCAGGTGACGTTGCCGAGCTCCCGCTCGGCGACATCGGGCAGGGCCTCGGCGATGGACCCCTCCCGGAACTCCGAGTCGCCGATCAGGGCCCAGAAGTGCTTGCGCCCCTTGATGTGGAAGCCGTGGTCCTGGGCGTAGGAATAGGCCAGGGCGACGTAGGCCAGTGCCACCGGCGGGATGCCGACGGTGCCGCTGGGCAGGGTCCGCCAGTTGTCCGGATCGGACTCGGCGTGATAGGACTGGAAGACGAGCTCGCCGTCGGCGGGGAACTGGCGCAGGCGGTGCATGACCCGGGCCGCCTCCTCCCGGTCCAGCCAGCGCCCGTCCCGGTCCCGGAGGAAGCCCAGCATGTAGTGCAGGCTGTGGTCCATGGGGGCCAGGTGGGGCTTGGCGCAGTAGTAGTCGCTCGGCCCCCGGGCCACCATGTGCAGGGCCGTGGCCAGGTGCAGGGAGGAGGCGCAGGCCGCCGGGTGGCCGCCCACCTTGGGGTCGCCCTTCTCGGCGTCCGGGCGGTGGTTGGCCTCCCAGATCATGTGGGTGCAGTAGGCCAGGGCCCGGCGGGCGATGGCCTCCAGGGTCAGCAGGTGTTCGGGAGCCAGGGGCGGCGCCGGCGGCGCCGGCCGGGTGGTGGTGGACGGCTTGCTCATCGTGGTCGGGGAGGTCCCGGGCCGGCCGGGCGGCCCATGCCGGGTGCCCGGGCCGGTTTGCCGGACCGCACAGGATAACGGCCACGGCACCCCTTGGATGACCCCCCCGGAGAGGCGTAGAATGCGCCATGGACCTGCCCCTGGCCCTGACCTTCGACGACGTCCTCCTCGTCCCCCAGGAGTCCGACGTCCTTCCCACGGAGGTGCGGACGGACACCCGCTTTTCCCGGAACGTCCGCCTGGCGGTCCCCGTGGCCTCGGCCGCCATGGACACCGTCACCGAGTCCCGGCTGGCGGTGGCCATCGCCCAGGAGGGAGGGATCGGCGTCATCCACCGGAACCTGCCGGTGGAGGACCAGGTCCGGGAGGTGGACATCGTCAAGCGCTCCGCCCACGGGGTGATCCGGGACCCCCTGACCCTGACCCCCGGGGACACGGTGTCCACCGCCCGGCGGCTGATGGAGGAGCACGGCATCAGCGGCCTGCCGGTGGTGGACGGCGAGCGCCTGGTGGGCATCCTCACCCGCCGGGACCTGAAGTTCCGGGGCTCGGACAGCAACAAGGTGAACGAGGTCATGACCCGGGAGGACCTGGTCACGGCGCAGCCGGACACCTCCCTGGAGGAGGCCCGGAACATCCTCTACCGGGCGAAGGTGGAGAAGCTCCTCCTGGTGGACCGGCAGGGCCATCTCCAGGGTCTCATCACCATGCGGGACATCCGTCTCAACGAGGAGTTCCCCCACGCCGCCAAGGACGACGACGGCCGCCTCCTGGTGGGGGCGGCGGTGGGTGTCCAGGACTACGACCGGGCCGAGGCCCTGGTGGACGCCGGCGTGGACGTCCTGGTGGTGGACACCGCCCACGGCCACTCGAGCAACGTGGTGGCGACCGTCCAGGAGCTCAAGCACCGGGACCTGGTGGACGTGGTGGCCGGGAACGTGGCCACCGCCGAGGCCGCCGAGGTCCTCATCGAGGCCGGCGCCGACGGCATCAAGGTGGGCATCGGGCCCGGCTCCATCTGCACGACCCGGGTGGTGGCCGGCGTCGGCGTGCCCCAGTTCACCGCCGTCTACCAGTGCTCGGCGCCCTGTGCCGCCAGCGACGTGCCCCTCATCGCCGACGGCGGCATCCGCCAGAGCGGCGACGCCATGAAGGCCCTGGCCGCGGGCGCCGCCTGCGTCATGCTCGGCAGCCTCCTGGCCGGTCTCGAGGAGAGCCCCGGGGAGACGATCCTCTACCAGGGGCGCTCCTTCAAGGCGGTCCGGGGGATGGGCTCCCTGGCGGCCATGGTCGCCGGCAGCAAGGCCCGCTACGGCCAGGGCGAGGTCCGGGAGGCGGCCAAGCTGGTGCCCGAGGGCGTGGAGGGCATGGTGCCCTACCGGGGGCGGCTCGGGCCCTTCCTCTACCAGTTCGTGGGCGGCATCCGGGCCGGGATGGGCTACCTCGGGGCCGAGGACATCGCGACCCTCCAGGCCCGGGCCCGCTTCGTCCGGGCCACCGAGGCCGGCCGCCGGGAGAGCCACCCCCACGACGTGACCATCACCAAGGAGGCCAGCAACTACTGGCCGGTGGTCTGAAGCCATGCACGAGCGCATCCTGGTGGTGGACTTCGGGTCCCAGTACACCCAGCTCATCGCCCGCCGGCTCCGGGAGCACCGGGTCTACAGCGAGGTGGTGACGCCGGACCGGGTCCTGGAGCATGCCGGCCCCGACCTCCGGGGCATGATCCTCTCCGGCGGACCCGCCAGCGCCTACGCCGCGGGGGCGCCGAGTCTGGCCCCGGAGGTCCTGGACCTGGGGGTGCCGGTGCTCGGCATCTGCTACGGCATGCAGTGGCTGTGCGAGACCCTGGGCGGCGCGGTCGCCCCCGGGGAGCGCCGGGAGTACGGGCACACCCGGCTGCGCATCCTGGCCGACGACCACCTCTTCGCCGGCGTGGACCGGGAGACGGTGGTCTGGATGAGCCACGGCGACCGGGTCACGTCCCTGCCCTCGGGCTTCCGCCGCCTGGCCGCCACCGGGTCCTGCCCCGAGGCGGCGGTGGGGGACCCGGCCCGGCGCTGCTACGGGCTGCAGTTCCACCCCGAGGTGAGCCACACCCGGGAGGGGGCCCGGATCCTGGAGAACTTCCTCCGGGACGTCTGCGGCTGCCGGGGCGACTGGCGCCCCGGGGACCTGGCGGCCGAGCTGGTGGCGGCGGTGGCCCGGCAGGTGGGCGAGACGGGGGAGGTCATCCTGGGCCTGTCTGGCGGCGTCGACTCCTCGGTGGTGGCCCGGGTCTGCCAGGAGGCCATCGGCGACCGCTGCCATGCCATCTTCGTGGACAACGGCCTGCTCCGGGCCGGGGAGCGGGAGCTGGTGGAGCACACCTTCTGCCACCACTTTCCCCTCGACCTCACGGTCGCCGACGCCCGGGAGCGCTTCCTGGTCCGGCTCCGGGGCGTGACCGAGCCCGAGGAAAAGCGCCGGCAGATCGGCCACGAGTTCGTCGAGGTGTTCCGGGAGCAGGCCCGGCGCTTCCGTGGCGCCCGCTTCCTGGCCCAGGGGACCCTCTATCCCGACGTCATCGAGAGCGTGGCCGCCCACGGCGGGCCGACCGCGGTCATCAAGTCCCACCACAACGTGGGCGGCCTGCCCGCGGACCTGGAGCTGGAGCTGGTGGAGCCCCTGCGCCTGATGTTCAAGGACGAGGTCCGGGAGCTGGGCCGGGTCCTCGGGCTGCCCGAAGAGATGGTCACCCGGCAGCCCTTCCCCGGGCCCGGCCTGGCGGTGCGCTGCCTGGGCGAGTGCACCCCCGAGCGTCTGGATACCCTGCGCCGGGCCGACCGCATCGTCCGGGAGGAGTTCGAGGCCCGGGGCGAGGACACCGGCCTGTGGCAGTACTTCGCCGTCCTCCTGCCGGTGCGCAGCGTCGGCGTCATGGGGGACCAGCGGACCTGGGAGGAGGCCTGCGTCATCCGGGCCGTGGAGAGCGCCGACGGCATGACCGCCGACTGGCGCTATCCCTCCCGGGAGCTCCTCCAGGCGGTCGCCAGCCGGATCATCAACGAGGTGCCGGGCATCAACCGGGTGGTCCTGGACGTCACCAGCAAGCCCCCGGGCACCATCGAGTGGGAGTAGCCGGGCCCGGGCCGGCCTCCCCCCTTGACCTTCCCGGTGGGCTGCTATACTCGCAGCGATGGCGCACAGCTCGTGGTTCCAGTGGTGGCGGGCCCGGCCCGGGGGCATCCTCGGGAGGGCCTGACGTCGCCGAGCAGCGTCACCGAATCCCTCCTCCGACTGCCCCTGGGCCTCCGCGTCGCGGAGGCCCTTTTTTTCCCGCTCGGAGGCTCCGCCAGCACCATGACCAGACACCGGCCCTCCGCCCTGCAACCCGTCCTCGAGCGCTCCACCCCGGCCGACGCCGGCCGCCACGGCCTGGCCTGGGCCGCCTGGCCGGCGGACCTGCACACCCCCGTCCGCCTCTTCCTCTCCCTCCGGGCCGCCGGCCGGCGGCCCTGCCTCCTGGAGGTGGGGGAGGGACCGGCCCGCCTGGCCCGCCACTCCCTCCCTGTCTCTTCTACACATATCCGAGCCCACGAGACAGGCAGAAAAAACGTATGCCGTCTTCTGCTTGAAAAAAA
>CAYMFV010000024.1:0-16763 GCA_964389745.1 uncultured Planctomycetales bacterium
ATCGACGATGTGCGTCAAATCGGCCATCGAAACGAGGGTGACGTCGGAGCGGAGGCGGTAGCCCTGGCTGTCGCGCTCGAGCAGACCCTGGAGGCCGAGCCTCCGGAGGGTGCGGATCGCCGCGTAGACTCGACCTCGAGCGGCGTTGGTCGGGAGCTGCGCTCCGGGCCAGCCGAGAGCCCCGAGGTCCCGCACCGACGGGCCGCGGGGGGGGGCGCTGGGGCCCCGCCGAGCTGCGCATGACCTGGACGCCGGGCGTCTACGGCGAGACCCTGGAGGGCGTCCGCCTGGAGACCCGCTGGCGCCAGGATCTCGACGAAGGCCGCCTGGACGAGATCTTCACCCGCCTGGACATCCAGCCTCGGGACGACCTGCACTACGGCCTGGTCTGGTACAAGGTGGACAACCGCTTCAGCCTGGCCGAGTTCCAGCTCGACTGGCGCTTCGCCGACCGCTGGGCCCTGGCGGTGCTCGCCCCCTGGACCTTCACCGGCGCCCCCAGCCGCAACTCCTCCCTGGCCATCCGCCGCTACTTCCACGACCTGGTGGTGGAGGTCGGCGTCTCCCGCTCCTCCGCCGACGGCCGCAGCGGCTTCTTCTTCAACTTCGCGCCGCGGTTCCTGGTGGATCGGCGGTGAGGGAGAGCCGCCTGCGAGTGCCGTGATCAGGCGGCCGTAGCGGCCTGGGTCACCCGGACCAGGGCACGGGCGACGAGGTCGCACTCGTCCTCGGTGAGGCAGGCTGGGGGCAGGGCATAGACCACGTTGCCCAGGGGACGGAGCAGGACCTCATCCTCCGCCAGGCAGGCGGCACGGAGGCGCTCGCCGACGGCGGCCAGGTAGCCACGATCGTCCTCGGCCTCCAGTTCCACGGCGATGATGCCGCCGAGGCGGCGGACCTCGCGGACGCCGGGCGCCGATTCCAAAGGGGCCAGTCCCTCGCGAATGCGGGCGCCGATGCGGGCCAGGCGGCCTGGGGTGCTCCTGGCGGCGACCTCCTGGAGGGATGCCAGGGCGGCGGCGCAGGCGATGGGGTTCGCCGTGAAGGTGTGGCCGTGGAAGAAGGCCTTGGCGCGCTCGGGCCGGCGGAACGCCTCGTAGACCTCCTCCGTTGCCATGGTGGCGGCCAGCGGCAGGGTGCCGCCGGTCAAGCCCTTGGCCACGCACAGCAGGTCGGGTACCACGCCGGCGTGCGCGCAGGCGAAGACCGAGCCCGTCCGGCAGAAGGTCATCACCTCGTCGGCGATCAGGTACACGCCGTGCCGGGAACACAGGCGGCGCGCCACGACAAGGAAGTCGGGGTGGTGGAAGCGCATCCCTGCGGCACCCTGGACCAGGGGTTCCAGGACGAAGGCCGCGATCCGCTCGCCGTCCTCGGCCAACACCCGTTGCAGTTCACCGGCCTCGGGGCGGATGCGCCGTACGGGGAAGAGGAGCTCCTCCCAGTCGGCGAAGAAAGGCACCGGATCGCCGGCCGCCATCGCGCCGAAGGTGTCGCCGTGGTAGCCCCCTTCCAGGGCCAGGAGCAGGGTGCGCCCGGACCGGCCACGGCGCGCCTGGGCGCCGAGGGCCATCTTCAGGGCCACCTCCACCGCGGTGCTGCCGTCGTCCGAGAAGAAGACCCGCCTCAGCTCCGGCTGGTCCCGTCCTGCCGGCGCCAGCGCGAGCAGCGCCTCGGCCACCGCCACCGCAGGCTCGTGGGTGCAGCCCGCGAACAGCACGTGGTCCAGGGTCCCAGCCTGTCGGGCGATGGCCTCGACCACGGGGCGGTGCCCGTGGCCGTGCAGCGTGGCCCACCACGAGGAGATGGCGTCTAGGCGGCGCGTGCCGTCGGCGAGTTCCAGCCAGGCACCATGCGCCGACAACACTGGCAGGGGGGGGGCGTCGATCCCGTGCTGGGTGTAGGGGTGCCACAACACCCGCGCGTCGCGGGCGGTCAGCGCCGCGGGGCTGGGGCGGACCTTGCTCATCCCAGCCACGAGCCTAGGGGATTCGCATCCAGCCACGCTTCCAGGCCGGCGGGAGAGGGCCCGTCCTCCCACCAGGGCAGCCCGAGGATGGGCAGGTCCGGATGCAGGCGGGCCAGGCTGGCCACGTTCGCGGGATGGGGCGGGCCGACCAGGAACAGTGCACGCGCCTCGAGCCCGCGCCTGGCCAGGGCTTCAAGGGTGAGGAGGGTGTGGTTCAGCGTGCCCAGTCCGCTGCGGGCTGCCACCACCACCGGCGCGCCGAGGACCCGGAACAGGTCGCCCTGTTCCTCTGCCGGGCCGAAGGGGACGCGCAGGCCCCCGGCGCCCTCCACCACCCAGGTGCGGCCCGGGGCGCCGGCCGTCACCCGGCGCCGCAGGGCGGCGGCGAGGTCGGCCACCCGGACCGCCACGCCCGCGGCAGCGGCGGCCTGGTCCACGGAGGCGGGCAGGGGCAGGGCCACCAGCGGGGGCGGCGCCTCCCCGACGTCGAGCCCGGCCAGGCGCCGGACCTCGCCGGTGTCATCGTCGGAACCGGTCTGGACCGGCTTGAGGTAGCCGCCGAGCCGTTCTTCGCGCCGCAGCGCCCGGCACAAGAGGGCAGATACCACCGTCTTGCCCACCCCGGTGTCGGTGCCGGTCACTACCAGCATGGGGGCCGCCGGCACCGCGGCACGGGCGGGGGCGGCCGGTCCGGGATGGGCGGCGCACGCGGCCAGGACGGCCTCGGCCACCCCGTCTACATCCTCCTCGCCATGGTCCGCGTGGCAGACCAGCCGCAGGCGCGCGGTGCCCTCGGGCACGGTCGGCGGGCGCACGGCCCGCACCTCGTAGCCCGCTTCGCGGACGGCGGCGGCCACCGCCAGGGCGCGGTCGCCGCTGCCCAGCACCACGGGGACGATGGCGGATTCCCCAGGCGCGTCCAGACCTCCGGCCCGGAGCCGGGCGCGCAGCCGCGCAGCCCGGGCCAGCGCCCGGGCGGCCCGTTCGGGCTCCTGGCGGACCACGGCGATGGCCGCCTCCAGGGCGGCGGCCACGGCCGGTGGCGGGGCAGTGGTGAAGACGAAGGCGCGGCCCCGCTGGACCAGCCAGTCCACGAGGGTGCGGCTGCCGGCGATGAAGGCCCCGGCGGCGCCCAGGGCCTTGCCGCCGGTCACGACCTGGGCCAGCAGGCGCGGGTGGCGCGGCGGCACGGTCAGGGCCTGGAGCCCTGCACCGTGGGCGCGGTCCACCACCAGCCAGGCGTCGTGGCGAGCACACAGCTCCAGGAGAGCGGGCAGGTCCGCCCGGTCGCCATCCATGGAATGGACCTCCTCCACGACCACGATCCGCCGCCGGGCGTGACCCCGCCGGGCCAGGGCGTCCTCCAGGTGCTCCAGGTCGCCATGGGGGAAGATCACACGCTCGGCCTGCGTCAGCCGAGCGCCGTCGATCAGCGAGGCGTGGTTCAGGGCATCGCTGAACAGCACGTCCCCGCGGGCGACGCAAGCGCCGAGCAGGGCGAGGTTGGCGTGGTAGCCGCTCGGCAACAGCAGGGCGGCCTCGGTGCCGAGCCATTCTGCGCAGGCGGCCTCGGCGGCCTCGTGGGGCGGGAGGTTGCCGCGCAGGAGGCGGGCCGCTCCGGCCCCGACCCCCCAGGTCTCGAGAGCCTTCCTCGCTGCCGCCACCAGCCGCGGATGGCGCCGCAGGCCGAGGTAGTCATTGCTGGTGAAGTCCACCCCGTGGGGTGACTCCAGCCGTCGTTCCAGGCCGGCGGAGCGCCACGCGCCGAGTTCGGCCTCGAGGTCTTCGGGCAGCGCGCTCACACCTGCATCGCGTCCGGCCGCTCCGCGGTGCGGACAGCACGCAGCCCGAGCCGCGCCAACAGCCCGGCGTCCGAGCCGCGGTCGCGGTTGGCCGTGGTCAGCAACCGGTCACCGATGAAGATGGAGTTGGCGCCGGCCAGGAAACACAGTGCCTGGGCCTCCTCGGAGAGGGACTCCCGCCCCGCGGAGAGCCGCACGATGCTCTCCGGCATGAGGATGCGGGCAGTGGCGACGGCGCGCACCCAGGTCTCCCACCCCAGGGGTTCGGCATCGGCGAGCGGAGTGCCGGGAATGGGCACCAGCCCGTTGATGGGCACGCTCTCAGGAGGCGGGTCCTGCAGCGCCAGCTGGTGGAGCAGGCCAATCCGGTCCTCCTCGCTCTCGCCCATGCCGAGGATGCCGCCGCAGCACAGCTTCATGCCGTGGGCACGTGCCCTGGCCAGCGTGGCCAGCCGGTCGGCGTAGGTGCGCGTGGTGATGATCTCCGGGTAGTACTCCGGCGAGGTGTCCAGGTTGTGGTTGTAGTAGTCCAGCCCCGCCTCGGCGAGCCGCGCCGCCTGTTCCTCGGTCAGCATGCCGAGGGTGGCACAGGTCTCCAGGCCCAGCGCCTTCACCCGCCGCACCATCTCGAGCACGCTCTCGAAGTCGCGCCCGTCGCGCGGTCCGCGCCAGGCTGCGCCCATGCAGAAGCGGTCGGCACCTGCGGCCCGGGCGCGCTTCGCCTCGGCTTCCACCTCCTCCGGGGTGAGCAGCCGCTCCCGCTCCAGGCCGGTGTCGTAGTGGGCGGACTGCGCGCAGTAATGACAGTCCTCGGAGCACGCCCCGGTCTTGATGGAGAGCAGCGCGGAGCACTGCACCTCGGCCGGATCGTGGTGGGCGCGGTGGACCTGGGCTGCCTGGAAGACCAGGTCCAGCAGGGGCTGCCGGTACAGCTCGGCCACTTCCTCCCGGCTGGGTCCGTTGCGCGCGGCGGGCGCCATGCCAGCCATTCTAGGCGGGCGCTGATGGAGGTCCTGACAAGCCGGCACGGGGGGTGGTGGGCCCTGGCGGTGCTCGCCCCCTGGACCTTCACGGCGCCCCCAGCCGCAACTCCTCCCTCGCCATCCGCCGACGGCCGCAGCGGCTTCTTCTTCAACTTCGCCCCGCGCATCCTGGTGGATCGGCGATAGAATGCGCGCCGAGCCTGAGCGAACTCCTGGATCCAGACCGGCCGGTGGTGGGCCGAAGGTGAAGACTCGCGAAGAACTCCTGGAGATCCTGCGCCGGTTCCGCCCGGAGCTGGAGCGCGAGTTCGGGGTCGGTCGGCTGGCCATCTTCGGCTCCTACGCCCGCGGGGATGCCACCGAGACCAGCGACGTGGACATCCTCGTGGAGGTCCCCCCCACCGTCGGTCTCCGCTTCGTGGACCTGGCAGAGCGCCTCGAGGAGATCCTCGGCCTCCCCGTGGATCTCGTCTCTCGCCGGGCCATTCGCCCGCGTCACTGGGCACTCATCGAGAAGGAGCTGCTCGATGTCGCGTAGGCCGGTTGCGCAACTCCTGGCCGACATGCTCGAACGGCTCGACCGCATCGAGCGCTTCGTCCAGGGCATGGACCTCGAAGGCTTCCTGGAGGACCTCAAGACAAGCGACTCCGTCGTCCGCAACCTGGAGGTGATTGGAGAGGCGGCGAGCCGGTTGCCAAGGGACTACCGCGATGCCCACCCCGGTGTGCCCTGGCACCAGGTCACGGGTCTGCGCAACCGGATCGTCCATGCCTACTTCGATGTGGACCTGGAGATCGTTTGGAGCATCGTCGAGACGGAGCTGCCACGCCTGCGCATCCAGGTGCAGGCATTGATCGCCGGGCTTCCCTCGACCGAGTAGCCCAGGCGACTCGGCCTCGTGCTCGCACCTGAAGCCGCCGCGCCGGCCGGTCACTCGCGGGAGAGGCGGCGGGACAGGCGGCGGATGTGGAGCTGCATGGCCGTCGGGTCCGCCAGTTCGTCGATCGGGATCTCGACGACGGTCCACCCCATGTCCCGGAGCTCGTCCCGGAGCATGCGGTCCAGGAGGCGCTGGGACCTCTCCTGGTGGTGCGGGCCGTCCAGGTAGATGGCGACGTTGGCGCCGTGCCGGTCCGCGAGGTACACGTGGTCGGGGGTGGTGGCGCGGATCTCCCGGCCCTGCCACGGGACGGGGGCCTCCAGGGCGATGGAGTGCTGGGGCACGGGCTCGGGCAGGCCGGCGCCCTGGAGCAGCTCCGCGAGCCGGTACTCGTAGGGGTTCGTGGATCCGTCCCGAGGCCGGGTACTGCCTTCCTGGTGGGAGGGGGGGATCTCGCCCTGGTCCACCAGCAGCTCGCCCGCCCGTAGCAGTTCGGCCGCCTCGTGCCGGTCCAGGATGGCATGGTGGTAGCTGTTCCGGAACATGCGCAGGCACTCGTAGCAGGAGTGCTCGCAGCCGCCCGGGCACGCCTCGCACAGCTCCAGGGCCGCGGTCCGCACCTCGGCCCACTTCTCGACCACCTGGTCCAGGAGCCCGGAGCCGCCGGGCATCGGGTCGTAGAGGAGGACCTCCACCACCTCGGTCCGGGCCATGGCCAGGATCTGGAGATCCTCCTCCTCCATCTCGAGGACCCGGCTGGCACCGTGGCGGATCGCCTCCGCCAGGCTCACGGGCGCCGCCGCGCTCATGAAGGCAGAGCTCCGGAACAGGAAGCCATCCACGGCCACGTCGGCGGCGAAGCCCAGGGCACGGAGGTCCTGCCCGCAACGGCGCCGGTGCAGGCGCCGGAACTCCACGAGTCGATCCTCGGAGGTGTAGGGGCTGCGGGCCGCCCCGCACACCGGGCAGACGTGGTAGCCGAGGTCCCCGGCCCGGACCCGGTCCGCCGGGCCGACGTTGACGAGCTTCACCTCCTGGCCCCGGAGGTGGTGGACCTGGACCTCCCCCATCCGGTACCGGCGTCCGCCCCGGTGCCGTTCCCGCAGGTAACCGAGGACGGTGACGGGCAAGCGGAAGCGGTTCTCCTCCTCGTCGTGGATGCGGCTCGCGTAGCCGAGCTGGACATCGGAGATCGGCAGGACGGGGAGGTGTCGCACGTCGTCCCGGGCATAACCCGGTCCCGACTGGCCGGCCTCCCGGACCGACATGTGCTCCGGGTCCAGGTCCACGATGCACTCGACCGGTTGCTGGAACTCCTCGCCCACGGCCAGGCGGTAGTACTCGACCAGGAACTGGCCGCCGTTGGCGTAGAGGCGGTTGCCCGGCACGTACTCGCGCACGGCCAGGGATGCGGCCCTGGGCAGGCGGAACTCCTCCACCCACTTCCCCGAGTGGAGGTGACGCCCCGCGTAGCCGACGACGCTGCCCTCGAGGATGTTGTAGCCCGGCAGGAAGCCCTCGACGGCGAGCACGGTGAGCGTGTAGTTCTGCTGGCTCTTGTCCAGCAGCGACCGGATGAAGCTGTCACAGCGCCGTAGGAGGGACTTCTCGTCCTCGAGGAGCGGCCGGCGACGGCCAGACTCCTGCAGCTCGCCCTGGCGCCGGAGCGCCCACTGGAGACGGGCGAAGAGCCGATCCACGACCTCCTGGAGGGCCGCGGCCATGCCGTCGAGCACCCCCCCGAGCACGTCGGGCTGCACCTGGGCCATGGCCTCCTCCGGCCACGTCTCCTGGAAGGTTCGGGCCACCACCTCCAGGAGCCGTTCCCGGTGGCGCGCCACCAGTTCACCCAGCATCCGGACGTCGGCCGGTGCCGACCGGTAGTGACCGTCCTCGTCCAGGAGGTAGTCCCGCACGAAGGTGGGGAAGACCTCCGCGAGGCTGGCGGTCAGCCGCCCTCGCTCCTCCTCGCCGAGCCGCATGGGGTCCTCTTCCCGGCACACCCGCAGGAGCTCCGAGAGCACGGTGGCGTGGACATGCTTGCGGACCAGGACCGGGTTGCGGAGGTTGAAGCGGGGCGTCTCGACGCGCCCGCCGAGCAGGCGCATCGGCTCCGCGAAGAAGTACCGGTCGTGGGGCGCTGCCCGGGCATAGGTGTAGAGCACCGCCATCCGTTCCTCCCGGCCCGCCCGGCCCACCCGCTGCCAGTAGTTGGCGGGGGTCGGCGGCACGTTGCGCAGGAGGACCATGTCCAGGCCGCCGATGTCCACCCCCATCTCCAGAGTCGGAGTGGCCACCAGGCAGTTGACCTCGCCGCCGGTCTTCCGGAACTCCTCCTCGATCCGGCGGCGCTTCTCCGCAGGCACCTGGGCGGAGTGCTCCTCCGGGCGCAGGAGGACAAAGTCCTCCTCGAGGGTGCTGACGTCGTAGTCCTCGGCGGGGGGGGGCTCCTCCAGCAGCGTCCCCCGGCAGTGGAGACGGGTGCAGGTGTCGCCCGGCATGGGCCGGGTGTGGATCCGGTGGCAGAGCCGGCAGCGCCACCGCCGGTGCACCGCCTCGAGGCCGGTCCGCCGCCCATCGACCTGATGGCCGCCGGCGGCGCCGGGGATCGGGGACCGGCGCCTGCCCCGGGTCAGGTGCACCGGCACCAGGATCCGCCAGTCGCCCGTCGCCCGCTCCCACAGCTCGCCGACGAAGGTGGCGATGTCGGGCGCCGGGACCCCCCACCGAGCCACCATGCCCATGAGGGAGGTCCGGCCACGGCTCGCGAGCAGGGCGCGGATGCAGCCGGAGCGACGTCCCTCGTCCCCCTCGTGGCGGAGGACGAGGCCCTTCGGCGGCTGGGACGCCCGGGGGAAGTAGCCGGCCTGGATCTCGGGATCGCCAGGGTGCCACTGGTGCGAGAAGAGGGGCAGCTCCTCGTCCCAGAGCATCCGGTCGCCGCGGCGGAGGGTGTCGAGCCAGGCGAGGATGCCGCCGTGCAGGCGCTCCGGCGGGCAGCCGAGGCGTGCGGCCTGCTCCTGGATCCAGGGGTCCTCCACCTCGATACCGGCGTACACCACCCGGGCGAGGCCCCAGACCTCCAGGCCCTGGCGGGTGGCCAGCCCCACAGTCCACTCCTGCAGGACCTGGGCGCGGACGTACTTGCGGAGCTCCTCCTCCAGTTGCCGGCCGAATGTCTCCTCCGTGAAGCGGTCGAAGACTTCGGGGCACAGGGCCCGGGCCAGGACGCCGTCATCTTCGAAGACGGCCAGCAGGCGCCGGGTCAACTCGCCGATGGCCAGGGGTTCTCCGGCCTCCCGCAGGATGCCCAGCATCAGGTGGCGGAAGCGGTAGCGCCGGGCCCGGCCCGCCATCCAGCCGGCCTGGAAAGCGGCGTCCTGGCGGTTGTCGGTGAAGATGAGGAGCCGGCGCTGCTCCTCCTCGGCAGCCGCCTGGAGCATCTCCTGGCCGAGGATGTGGACGTCCGCGGCCTGGACCGCCCGGAAGGGCCGGGCCGGCTCGAGGCGGCCGCGGCCGAAGCGCCGGGCGCCGCAGGAGGGGCAGGAGGAGAGCTGACGGTCGTCGCCCAGGGAGCGGAGCAAGTGCACCCCGATCAGCGGGCCTGCGGCGCCGCACCCGGGCCGGGCGCAGGTCTCGGCCGGGCGCAGGTGGAAGGCCCCGCACGCCCGACACAGCCAGCACCGTTCCCGCTTCCGGTCCAGGCGCTCGGTCGTCTCCTCGGCCAGGTCCCCGCCCTCCTCGTCCTCCTCCAGGAAGAAGCAGTCGGTGAAGAGGATGCGGGCACCGCCGTCGGCCTCGGCGGGCTCGAGGACCACGTTCCCCCCCTCCGCCAGGCCGGGGTCCGGGCCGTCCTCCTGGCTGCCGGCGAGCCAGGCTTCCAGGAAGTGCTGCCCGCAGGTGCGGCAGGAGAGAAGCGGCCAGACGGCGGTGGGCAGGCGCCGGTCGCCGAAGTGGAGCAGGGCCTCTTCCCGGGTGGAGAAGAGGCGGAGGCCCTCGTCCCCGTCCTCGAAGGCACCGACGACGCCCTGGAGGCCCTGGACGAAGTGGTGGACCTTGGGGCGGAGCAGAGGCTGGTCCTGCCGGCGAGCCGCGGCGCCCAGGGCCAGGATGGCCAGGAGGGCGGCCCGGTGGTCGGGGGTGTCCTCGAGTGGCCGGCCCGTGGCCTCGCCCAGGGCGGCCAGGGCCTCACCGATGGGCCGGGGTCTCTCGAGGACCCCGGCCAGGGCCTGGACGATGGACGAGCGGCGCATGGCCTCGAAGAGGTCCCGCCGCCAGTCCGGGCTGCCGGCCAGCTCGAGGCCGAGGAGCTCCCGGGCTGCCTCGAGCAGGCTCAGGGCGTCGCCGCCCTCCTCGAGGGCCGCCAGGACCTGCTCCAGGAGCTCCCGGCCCCGGGCCTGGCCGGCCGGCGGCATGCGGCCGTCGGGCTCGCCCCACTCGTAGTCCGCGTAGCGCTCCCCGACCACCGTCACCCGGTCGGCGGGGACGCCGAAGAAGCGGTGGGCAAAGGCCCGTGCCTCCTCCAGGCCCTTCTCGGGATCGAGCAGGGTGGCGGAGGTGCCGATGCAGGAGACCTCGGCCGGTGTGCGCCCGCAGACGGTCCGGACGCGGCGGATGAGGCAGGCGACCTCGGCCCCCAGGGCACCGGAGTAGGTGTGGGCCTCGTCGAAGACCAGGAAGCGCAGGGGCGCGCCGACGAAGATGCCGAGGTCCGAGGGTCGCGTGAGCAGGATCTCGAGCTGCTGGTAGTTGGTCAGCAGGATGCGGGGGGGGGACTGGCGGATCTCCCGCTCGGTGAGGCGCTCCTCCCAGGGAATCACCTGGCGCGGGTCGTCCTCCCGCAGGCGGTCGAGCTTCTTCTCCAGGACCGTGCGGTCCTCCCCTTCGCGCAGGGGGATGACCGGGAACGGCACCGCGCTCCGGGTGCGGGGCGTGGAGCCCACATACATCCCGAAGGAGATGCGGGTACCGGCGAGCATGCGCCGCAGGCGCAGGAGCTGGTCCTGGGCCAGGGCGTTCATGGGATAGACGAGGATGGCGACCAGGCCCTCGGGGGCGCCCTCGTCCCGGAGGCGCAGGCAGTGGTCTACGATCGGCGCCAGGAAGGCCTCGGTCTTGCCCGAGCCCGTGCCGGTGGAGACCAGGCAGTGCCGGCCCTGCTGCACGGCCTCGAGGACCTCGACCTGGTGGGCGTACAGGGACGGGTGCTCGAGGACGCCGGCCATGGCCGGGTGCAGCCGGCCGGCCTCGACCAGGTCCTGGACGCGGGCGCCCTCCCGGAAGGCCCGCGAGAGGGAGAGATACGGGCCCTTCGTGAGCGGGCTCTGCGTGTCGTCGAGGCCCCGGATCATCGCGGTGGCCTGCCGGTCCAGCTCCGGCAGGGCGAGGGGGTGGGCCGAGGCCTGATAGCGCAGGAAGCGCTCGTTGACCCGGGTCGCGAAGGAGATGGGGTTCAGGGGCATGGGTGGCGGGCCTGTCAGCCCCACGTGTCTCTCTCTACGTCAAGACAGTCGAAATCCCGGTCCCAAGAGACCACCACCGCGTCCATCCTGGCAGCCTGGGCAGCGATCAGGAGGTCTGGGTCGCTCGGCGTATGCCCCTTCTGGCGGGCTCGGGCATACCCCTCGATCGCCCATTCCCAGTCCGCCGCATGGACCTCGCTCAAGCCAAGCACTTCCTTGAGCTTGCCGTATCTCTCCTCCACCTCCTTCCGAGGCTTGTGCGCCAGGCCTCGTCTCAGTTCGTAGTCCACCACGCGGCTGAGCAAGAGGCAGGAACCCTGCTCGAGCTCCTGGCGGAACCGGCGGATGACTGCCGGTTGTCGCTTCAGAATCGCAGTGACCACGTTCGTGTCGAGCACAAAGCTTGCCATCTTCCCTCAGATACGGAAGCGATTCTCGCGCAAGAACTCCTCGAACCGGTCCCACCAGGCGACATCAGGATCCGGGCCTTCTGCAAGCAGGTCATCGAGGAGGTGCAAGAGCTGGACGCGCCGGGCCTCGGGCAGAAGGTCTTCCTCACTCCTCGTCGCGGAGTCCAGCGCCTCCCTGGAGATTGCGGTCTGTTCGCCGGCATGACGATGGATTTCCCGGGCCCACTCCATGGCCTTTCCGTTGATCTCAAGAGCCGACTCCGGATCCTCCGCCAGGCGGGTCAGGACGATCGACACGACCTGTCCCATCGCGGGACGCCGCAAGGTCTGGGTGCTCTGCCAACTCATGTCGAACCTCCCAGAGCACGTTGGCAGTACTGCTCGAGCCAGAGCTGGTGTTCAGGCCATCGTTCCAGGGCCTGTCCGATCCAGGATGCTCCACCTGCCGACTCCGGCTTCGGGTGATGGAAGTTGGCACTCAGGCGCAACTCGTCGTGTGCCTTGCCCTTGCCTCCCGACCAGGTCAGGTTCACGAAGGTATCCCCTACGTCGATCGCCAGCTCCACCCGAGCTCTCGTGACTCGCCCACCGGCTACCTGCCGTGCCCGGGGCTCGATGAGGTTCTCCGTCAGCCAGGTCAAAGCTTCACGCATTGGAATCGCCACCGACCAGTTGATACCTGCGGCCTCGTATGGAATGCGCGGCAGGACCTCCACATACTTCAACGCAATCCCGATCGGGAGTGGGTCCCTGGGCATCGTGCCCTGGAGCCGCACCCGAACCTGCATGCGGGCTTGTTCGACTTGTACGCTCAGCCCTTCCTTGTACTCGACCAGAGCAAACGGCTCGACGACGATGACCTGCTGCGGGGTCAAGCCATCCGGCACGATCCCGTGGATCCGCAAGAAGTCCGGGTTGATCAGGGACGGATTGTGGTTCCTCCCAACGAGCACGACGGCGAAGTCGAGCAGACGGAGTGTCTCCCTCGCCGGCAGAGCAGCTTCCTGACTGGAGTTCTCCTGCATGAAGGTCCGGGTGCAAGGGTGACGGGAACCCACCCAGAAGGTTGCACAGTATGACGGCTGCCATGGTAACAGCCCTGCATCGTCCTGGCTGGCGCCCGCCGTGGGTAGTGCGGAGGTCGGTCTTCCGGCCGCTGGTGTGGTGGCCCGGGCAACCCACGTTGGTCAGAGCACCTGAACGGCCGGGAGGTCGAGGCGCCGGAGGATCTCGGCGGCCTGTTCCGGACCCCGCACCGGGTGATCAGCCACGTCGAGCCAGCACTGGACGATGTCCGCAACGGGGACGCCATCCCTCTGCACCCGCGCCCGGAAGACAGCCTCGGGAAAGGCCGGTACCCGGACCAGGATGCTCGCGGGCTGCCCCTGGGAGGCAGCCATCAAGCCGAGCCTCTCGAGAGCCCTCGGGCTCCGGTCCTCGAGGTACAGGTGGACGGGCGCCCCTTCGACGAAGCCCACCCCGAGGTGCCGGCAGGCAGCGAACAACCCGAGGCAGGCTCGGGGCCGCTCGGGAGCCCGCCGGAGTGCCTCCTCGAGCTGGTCAAAGAGGGTACCGTGCGGGAGCTGGAAGACCGCCGGCTGGTCGGCCGGGCGGCGGGCGGCCGCCGCGACCCACCACTTCTTGAGGAGCTCGGGGAGTTGCCGAAGCTCCAGCTCCCGGCGGGAGCGGCGGAGGAATCCCCGCTCCTCCAAGGCGGTGGCCCAGCGGCTGGCGGTGGCCAGGGAGACGCCCGCGGCCTCGGCGAGCTGCTTGCTGTTGCGGATGGGGCGTCGGGGTGCGGCGAGGAGTCCCTCGGGAATCCGGGGCGCCAGGAGGACCTTCAGGAGCCACTGCCCGAGGTCGGAAAAGGGATCCTGGCCAGCTTGTCCACATACCTTCCAGGCGACCTGGCGCTTCAGCATGAAAGGCGGCGGACCCGCCTTCGGGACGGACTCCACCTCCGGCCCACGGAACTCCCACCGCCCGCGCCAGTCCACCATGCCCCAGGCCTGATCCGGGGCGACCCGCGACGCGTACTCCCGGAGGTGTGCGGCCATGGCGTCGGACAGGTACTCGCAGGCCACGATGGCCATGGGGTGGCAGCCCAGCTCGTTCGCCTCGGCCCGGGCTTCGAGGATCGCGGCTGCCAGGGCGCCTTCCAACGCGTCGCGCCTGGCCTGCCGGCAGAATCGGAGTCCTGCCAGGTAGCGCTCACCCGAAGGTGCCCCGAGCACGAGGTCAGCCCCCCTGGAACGGGGGCTCGGACGGGGCTTCTTCTCCACATTCCAGCCGGCCGCGGAGAAGGCCTCGGCCAGCCAGCGAACCTGGGCCTGCGGCTCGTGGCCGCTTTTCGTGTGCCCGCAATCTTCCATGCCCATGGATATTACCGTGCGCACGCAAAGATGGCAACGGCTCGGCCGAGGCCTCCGCCTTGCCGGACGGGCAAGGTCGTGCTATACTGTTTAGGTCTACTTTCGCATACTCTGGTGTCCATGGACCGGATCCTCCAAGACCTCAACCCGTGGTGGAGGGGCCTTCCAGCCCTGCCGGACGGCTTGGTTCCCGTGGAGCGCGAGCTGTTCCAGGACGTCTTCCAGCGCGTCCTGGCCGCGGACGAGTACCGGGCCATCATGATCCTCGGTCCCAGGCAGGCAGGGAAGACGACCCTGGCCTGGCAGGTCATCGACCGAGCCATCGCCGGGGAACTGCCCCCGCAGAACATCCTCTACGCCGACCTGGGGCTCGACCCCTTTCGCGGCCTGAGTCTCTTCGACCTCGTCCGCGACCGCCCGCCCGGGGCACATTCAGACTACCCAACCCTCTTCGTCCTCGACGAGGTCCACCACTGCCAGACCTGGGCAGAGGAGCTGAGGGTTCTCGTGGACAGGCGGAAGCACCGTTTCCTCCTCACCGGAAGTGCGTCGCGGGAGCTCCTCCTGGGTATGGAGGAGAGCCTGTTTGGCCGCTACGACCGTTTCTCCCTCTACGGCTTGAGCCTGCAGGAGTTCGCGCTCCTGCGGGATACGAGCCGTGGCCTGTCCGTGCCCCTTCCACCCCGGCAGCACCTGGATCCCTACCTGGACCGCGGCGGCTTCCCGGCGCATGCCACCACCGAGGACCTCCGCCTGATTCGTCTGCGCATCCACGAGGACGTCGCCATGCGGGCCATCAGCCACGACATCATCGCCCGAACGTCAGGCCTGAAGGGCCAGGAGATCCGAGACGACGAGGGACTGCGCCGCCTGTTCGTCCTCCTGGTCCAGCACCCAGGGGCGAAGCTGAACCTGGACAGGTTGAGCAAGGATGTCGGCATCAGCCCGATCACCGCGAACAAGTGGCTCCGCGCCCTGCAGGAGGCCGCCCTCCTCGTGCGTCTGCCTGCCATCACGGCCGCCGGCCGGGAGCAACGTGGCAAGGGCCGACACCCGAAGGTGTATCCCACGGACCCTGGGATCGCCGCCGCCTACACGGCCACGGGCGATCTCGGTCGCCGGGCCGAGACCGCTGTCCTCCGTCACCTGCTTCACGCCCATGACGCCCTGCATGGCACAGCTCCCACGAGCACGGCCCTGGGCTACTGGCAGGGCGGTTCCAGGGGAGAACTCGAGATCGACTTCGTCCTCCGGCATGGCGGACAAACCCTGGCCGTGGAGGTGACCACCGAGGCTCCGGTCTCGGAAGAGAAGATCCGGATATCCACCCGGGCGGTGCGAGCCATGGAGGAGCGACCGGCAAGGTGCGTCCTCCTCTCCATGGAACTCGAGCCGCGCAAAGTCACCGTGGAGGATTGCTCGATCGAAATCCTGCCACTGGATGCCTTCCTCCTGGCCTGCTCCAGACCGTCCAGCCTGTTCTCAATACAGGAGCTGTAATCCATGGCCGACCTGCCCCCTCTTGGCACGAAGGAGTCCCAGACCCTGGAGTTCAAACGGGCTGACCTGCTCCGCAGCCCCAAGGGGCGTATGTCCCTCCTCCGCAACGTGGTCGGCATGCTCAACGCCGAGGGTGGCCGGATCCTCGTGGGGTGCGAGGAGGAGGCCGGAGCCCTGACCGGCCTCGATCCCCTGCAGGAGGAGGATCGCAAGTACGAGGCCGCGCTCCGGGACACGACCCTGGACCGCGTGGAACCGCCGCCGGGCGACGACGCCGTCCAGCTCAACTGGCTGGATGTGCCGGGTGGACTAGTCCTGGACATCCGCCTGCAGCCACCCACGGAACACCCGAGCCCTCCATTCTGCCTCCGGGACAAGGATGCCCGGTACTTCTACATCCGGCGAATGGACCGCCTGCGGACAATGACCTGGGGCGAGATCGCCGCCAGGCAGGGTTCCGCCCAGACCCTGGATGACGGGAGATGGTTCGACGCCAAGGTGGCCGAGGCGGCAAAGTGGTTCCCGGTAACCCGCCGTCCAACCTACTCCCTGGTGGTGGCCCTGCGGGCCAGGAACGGAACAGAAGACCTTCCCCTCCCAGACGAAGCTCTTGCCCTGGTCAACACACCTCCACAGGACCTCATCCGGCCCGATGGCTGGAGCTTCGCAACCGCGAGGCCCGGCAACGCGTGCTGGCGCAGGAACAAGAGGCTGCTTGAGAGTGGCCTGCAGAAGCAAGTCTACCGGTGGCTGCGCGTGGACCAGAAGGGCCTCCTCGCGTTCCGCACCCTTCTTGAGCATCTTCAATGGGACGTCCCCCAGGGCTGGCGCAAGTCCCTGCCCAAGGCCCGGGGCATGCTCTACCCTTATGCCCTCGTGGAGACCACCGTCTCGGTCCTGCGTCTTGCGGCGCGGCTGTGGGAGCCCCACTTGCAGGATGCGCGTGTCCACGCCATGCTGCAGCTCGCGGGGACACGCCGCTGGTACCTGCCCCCCTTCGGACCATACGCCCCGGGATACTTCCACATGGACCGGTGGAAGCACACCGAAGAAGACTCGATCTCCTGCGGCCCGTATGCCGTCGCCGCACGGGCCTTTCTTGAGAACGCTGATCGGCTCGCCTTCGAGCTTCTGGCCGACCTCTACGACGAGTTCGGCTATCCACCATTCGTTATCCCTTGCTTCAACGACGCCGGCCGGTTTACCCCACCTTTTTAGGGCTCTCCTGACGTTTGTGTGGGCGCTCTCGAGCCCGGATCGCGGCCAGGGTAGGGTGTAGGCGGCCTCCAGGGGCATTTCAGCCCCCTCCCGGGGAGGCCCTGGAATCCGCTGCCCGGCGGTCCGCTCGAAGTGGTGCGCACGGGCTGTAAACGGCCACATAGAA
>CAYMFV010000025.1:0-16554 GCA_964389745.1 uncultured Planctomycetales bacterium
GCGGGGGCGGCGATGGCGGCGACTCCTCCCAGATCACCAACGCCGAGACGCCCCGGGGCGAGACCGGGGACGGGCCCTTCGGCGCGCCCCTCGCCGGCGGCCAGGGGGGGGAGGGTAGCTTCCAGCAGGCCGAATTCCTCGGCGGGGCCGATCTACTCCAGGGCAACATCATCGCCGGTGGGGGGGGAGGTGGAACCTTCGCCCTGACCCCCAACGAGTCCATCCTGTGGGACCAGTGGCGGGGTGTGGAGGACCCGGTGGACTACGACAATGGCGGACCGGACCACGTGGCGAGTCGCCATCCAGCCTTCGATCCGGCGACGGTACGGGGCGGCGAGGACGGGCTTCGGGGCAGCTCCTTCCAGTCGGACCAGGACCCCCTGGCCAGCCAGCCCAGCGGGGGCTTCGGCATGGAGGACGAGGGCGCCGATCGCAGCACCTACGACGGTGGCAGTACCGACCCGGGCTCGGCCCTGGTCTGGAAGAGCGAGTACATGGACCCGCCCTTCGATGCCGACTTCGGCAACTTTCCGGAGAACTCGCCTTTCTTCGCCGGCCTGCCTCCCGAGGATGTGTACGCCGTCTGGCTGGCCGGGCACCCGGTGGCCGGGCCCGACGGCGGCCGTACCAATCCCGGCCCCTTCCTGCACGGGGATTCCCTGGGCACGGCCAACGACTTCTGGGGCCGGCGGCTGACAACCTCCGGGCAGGTGGTGGTCGGCGAGCTCCTGGCACCCTGGGCTGGCCACGGGGGGGGGGCAAGCGGCGATTCCCAGCTCTTGAACCGCAGCCAGGGTGGTACCTGGCCGCCCTTGGAGACCCTCTTCCCGGACCGGCCGTGGAACGTCACCGGCGGGCCGAACACCAGCTACTACCGCAAGGGAGCCCCGGGCGGCGGCGGCGGCGGCCAGCTCCTGATCATGGCCATCGGCTGGATCCGGATCGGGCCCCAGGCCCGGATCAGCGCCGACGGCGGCATCGGCCACGGCGGCGAATCGGTGATCTTCGGCTACAACCAGGTGAGCGGGTCTGGTGGCGGCTCCGGCGGCCACGTGGTCCTGCAGACGGCCACTGGCCTGGATCTCTCGGCGATCCCTCTGGCTGCCGACCCGGTGACGGGTGAGCCTGTCCCGGTGGCAGTGATTACGGCCATCGGAGGTCGGCGTGGTTGGTGCTCCGCCTTCGTCAACAACCGTGGCATCTCCGGGCTGCTGGACGGCAACAGCGACTTCATGATCGGTCGCGGCGGGGCTGGGGGCAACGGGGTCATCCAGATCCACGTTCCGGAGCCCGGGCGGGACATTGTCTGGCACCCGGACTGGGCGGCCCGTTTCGACTCCTGGATCCATGGCGGCCCTGGCGGCGGCGTCGACATGGACCGGGTGGAGGAGATCCTGGACCTGTACGCCGCGCCAGGCCCCTATGTGCTCATTCCTTTCTTCTCGGCCCGCTCCCAGATCGCCAGCACCTGGATCGACACCGGCCTGGCCTGGCTGCGCAACCCGAACGGCGGCCCGGACGACGACTACCCCAAGTGGGCCAACAGCCTGCTCCAGCTCGACGGCATCGACCCGCTGGATGGCCGGGTGCTGACCTCGGGCACCCGGGTGGCGACCCTGCCCAATGTGGTCGAGGCACCGGCGGCCAGCGCCTCCTTTCAGGCATTCGAGGTGACGGTGACCGGGGCCGCGGCCCTCTTTGCGCCCTACTTCCTCCACCATCCCCGGACCCTGGTCGGCTACGACGTGCTGCCGAACCTGGCCGATCCGAACGTCAGCTTCGAGATCGTCGCGGCCGAGTACGACCGGCCCCGGGACGTGATGACCCTGTACACCCGGAGCAGCGACGGCGCCATGAGCGTCTTCGTCGGGGCGAGCTGGGCGGTGCGGCCCAAGTTCTTCCGGGTGGACACGGCCGGAGCCAAGGACGCCCTGCCGGCCTCCACGGCCGTCTTCCTGGAGTTCCAGGGGGCCGACGATCCCGACGACCCGGCCACCTACAAGCCGGAGCCCGGGAACGTGGTCGCCTGGACCTCGGACCTGTCGCTGCTGGAGGGGTGCCGCTTCCTGCGCTGGCGGATGACCTTCGACATCGACGCCCAGGGCCAGGGGGTGGGCCTGACCAGCCCCCGGCCCGAGGTGGATTACCTGAAGCTCCCCTTCGCCTGGTAGGCGCAGCCGGGGTGCTTGTGGTCCTGGCATTCTGCGCTAGGGTGGAGCGTCGACCCCCGGCCAACGCGGAAGCCTGGATGAAGGAAGGGAATGAGCACCAAGGTCATGCAAGAAGGTGGTGAGGCTCATTCCAGGCGGCGACGCGCCACGGAGTATCGTTTTCTCGGGAGACGCATCGATCGCCTCGAGGCCCGCCTGGCCCTGGGCACGATCCTCCTGGTCGTCACGCCGCTGGCCATCGGCTTTCGCGCCTTCTCGCGCCGCCACTACGAGGTGACCATCGAGGTCCAGAAGAAGGCCGCGGAGCTGCAGGGCCGGATTCTCGAGGCGGCCCTCCGCCACGAGATGATGACCCGTGACCGGGAGCTGATGACCATCATCTTCCGGGAGATCGGTCTGAAACCGGCCGTGCGCAACGCCATGCTCCTGGATCACCGGGGGGAGGTGCGGGTGGCCAGCCGTCCCGATCTCGTGGGTACGCGGATTTCCCAGGACCAGCCGGAGTGCCAGGTCTGTCACGCGAAGAGGCCGGAGGAGCGGGAGCGCTGGACGCTGCTCCACCGTGGTGAAGAGGAATACCTGCGGGCCGTGCTGCCCATCCCCAACCGGACGGAATGCCACGCCTGCCACGATCCCGAGGCGCGCATGAACGGGATCCTCATCCTCGACACCTCCCTGGTCGGCCTGCACAAGGAGCTTCGCCGGGACGCCCTGTGGTTCATCGCGGGGACCGTGCTCCTGGCTCTGATCATCATGGCTGGCTCGCGCTTCCTGATCGGCAGGCTCGTCCTGCACCGGCTTGGACGCCTCGGCAACACCGCCCGGGCGATCTCCTCCGGTGACATCCGGCGCCGGGCCTTCGTCGGCGGCGACGACGGCATCACGGCCCTCGCCGAGGACTTCAACAACATGGCCGACACGGTCCTCAACCTCCTTGCGGAAGTCCGCCAGCAGGAGGCCCAGTTGACGAGCATCATGAACAGCCTGGACGACGGTCTCGTCGTCTTCGATGTGGAGCTGCGGACCGTGGCCGCCAACCTCTCCTTCTGCCGCCGGCTCGGCACGCACCCGGGCATACTCCGCGGCCGCCGCTGTCACGAGCTGTCCGGCGTCTCGCTGCCGTGTTGCGAGGCGAAGGAGGACTGTCCGGCGAGGCTGTGCCTGGAAACTGCGACCACGCAGCGGGCGGTGTTCCAGCGCCAGCCAGCTGGTGAGGACGAGCTGAAGGTGGAGGAGGTACACGCCTCCCCGGTGTTCGACGACGAGGGCAAGGTGATCCAGGTGGTCGAGATCTGGCGTGACATCAGCGCCCGGGTGAAGGAGGAGCAACGCCTGGCCGAGATCGAGCAGCTCGTGTCCCTGGGCACGCTGGCGTCTGGTTTCTCCCACCAGGTGAACACCCCCCTGGGCACGATGCTCGCCTGTGCGGAGTCCCTGCTGGCGAGGATCGGCGGCGAGGGTGGAGCGCCGCCGGCGGAGACCACCCTGGCGGCAGTCCGGGAGCATGCGGAGACCATCCGGCAGCAGGTCCTCCGCTGCAAGAGGATGACCGAGCAGTTCCTCCGCTTCTCCCGGGGAATTCCGCCGGGGAATGAACCAATCGACCTGTGCAAGGTCGTGCGCGGTGTGGTCGACCTGGCGGAGCCGACGGCCCGGCAGACACGAGTGACCGTGGTGGTGCGCGAAGCGCCCTCCCTGCCGCCGGTCCAGGCCAACGTGGAGGTGGTGCAGCATGTGCTGCTGAACCTGCTGATCAACGCCATCCAGTCCTGCGAGGGGCGTCCCGGGCGCGTGCAGGTGAGCTTCCTCGTGGGGGAGGATGTCCGGGTGCTGGTGGAGGACGATGGCTGCGGCGTCTCGGAGGAGGCGCGACGCCGGCTGTTCCAGCCCTTCCGCAGCCACAAGGCCGGAGGCACCGGACTGGGTCTGTTCCTCGCCCGGAGCTTCATGCGCCGGTTCCAGGGCGACGTGCGCCTGCGCTGGAGCCGGCCAGGGCAAGGATCCTGCTTCGAGGTGGTGTTTCACACGACATAGGAGAGGCCGGGAATGCACGAGAACAAGGCTGTGGTCCTGCTGGTGGACGATGACGATGCCTTCCGTGGCGTGATCGCAGCGGAGCTGGAGCGGCGTGGCTTCACCGTGCACGCCGTCGCCAGCGGTGGCGCGGCATTGGCGGCGGGCGTCGCCGACGAGGTGGATGTGGTGCTGCTCGATCTCTGTCTGCCCGATGTGGATGGCATCGAGGTCCTGAAGAGCCTGCGGAAGCGCGAGGTACGCGCTGGCGTCGTCGTGCTGACCGGCCATGGCACTATCGACACGGCGATCCAGGCCATCCGGCTGGGTGCCTACGACTACCTGGAGAAGCCGTGTCCCCTGGACAAGCTGGAGATGACGATCCGCAAGACCTGCGAGCACCTCGGGCTGCTGGAACGCCAGCGAGTGCTGCAGGATGGTCTGGCGGCGCCAGACGTGGAGCGGCGGATCCTCGGGGTCAGCCCGCCGTTCCAGGAGATGATGCAGATGGTGCAACGCATCGCCGAGACCGAGGCGGCCACGCTCATTCTCGGTGAAACGGGATCGGGCAAGGATGTGGTGGCGAATCTGCTGCACACCCGGAGCCGCCGGCGGGAGGCCCCCTTCGTGGTCGTCAACTGCGCGACGCTGCACCAGGATCTCTTGCAGAGCGAGCTCTTCGGGCACGAGAAGGGGGCCTTCTCCGGCGCCATCCGGCGCAAGCACGGCTTGTTCGAGGTCGCCCACGGGGGGACGATCTTCCTCGACGAGGTCGCGGAGACCAGCTTGGAGATCCAGGCCATGTTGCTGCGTGTCCTGGAGACGGGTTGCTTTCGTCGCCTGGGTGGCAACCAGGAGACCCAGGTGGACGTACGCGTCCTGTCGGCGAGCAATCGCGACCTGCGGGAGGCGGTCAGCCAGGGCCGATTCCGGGAGGATCTCTACTACCGTCTTGCCTCGATGGTCGTGCGTGTGCCGCCGCTGCGCGAACGGACGGAGGACATTCCGATCCTGGCGGAGTTCTACCTGGAGCAGTGCAGCCGGCGCTACGGCCGGCACTGCCGCTTCCACCCCGACGCCTTGGCGTGCATGCAGCGCTACCGCTGGCCGGGCAACATCCGGGAGCTGATCCACGTCGTCGAGCAGCTGGTGCTTCTGGCCCCAGGGGAGGAGATCCGGGCCGCGGACATGCCCAGGGAGGTGCGCCGTGGCGAGGAGGACCCGGAGGATCCAGCGGATGCCGAGGATCTGCCGAGTCTGGACAAGCTGGAGGCGCAGCACGTGCAGCGTGTCCTGGAGCATGTACGCGGCAATCGGGCCCGGGCCGCCGCCATCCTGGGAATCAGTGAGCGCCACCTCTACCGGCTGATCAAGAAGTACAGAGCGGGCGGGCGCCAGCCACCCGGCCGTGGGTGACAGGATGTCAGGGCCCGTAAGTCCGGGCTGCCTCCGGACTTGCGTGCGGCGGACCGGGCAGGCCTGACAGCATGTCAGAGTCAGAGGCTCCGCGGCCGCCCGGCCCCGGGCCAAGGCGGGAATCGGTGGGGGGGGATGGGCCGGCGAGCAGCAAGGGGCCTGGTATGCCGCAAGCCCTGGCGTGGACGCGAGTTAGGTGCGGCAGGGAGATGCAGCGGGCGGCGGCGGCGGCGCCCGCCAACGCCGTCCGGCCGGCCCGGCCCGGCGTCTGGCACGGGCTTTGCATCGGTACGCCGGACCCCCATGGACAAACCTGGTCAGAGAGAGTCATGGAAAGCGCGATCCCGATGTTGATCTTCCTGGGCGGCCTGCTCGGCTTCGGCTTCCTGATCATGATCTGCGTGCAGCAGAGCGTGGACATGGAGCGAGCCGATGCGGCAGCCCGCGAGCAGGAGCAGGCAGCGGTGGCGACTGGCAAGGTGGCACTTCGCCAGGAGGAAGCGCCGGCGCCGCAGATCGAGGCCATCGACGCCCCCCTGCTCGAGCGACTGCGTGCCCACGTGCTCGCGGAGCGGCGCAGTGTGCGCTCCTTCGTGAGTGCGCCCAGTCGTCACACCCTGTTGACCTTCCGTCCATCCGAGGGCGTGGAAGGGCTCCTGCAGCAAGTGCAGGAGTTCCTCCGTTGCGAGCAGAGGGCGGTCCACGACTACCTGGCGTCTCCCTCTGCGGAGAGGCTGCACCGCGTACCGGCCGCAGTTGCTGCCGCCTGAAGGGCTGACCCGAGAGCAGTCCACCAATCGTCTTCCTGGCCACCAGTGTGCGCCGTTCAGGAACGGTGAGAAGGAGGAATGTCCATGGTGTTGGAGCGATGCAATCTGTTCGCGGATCTGGATACGGAGCAGGTGGCACGGGTCGCGGGCCTTGCCCAACCGCGCCACGTCAACCAGGGGGAGTACTTCATCCTCCTGGGCGATCAAGGCAAGGAGATGTTCGTGGTTGTCTCTGGTCGTATCGAGGTCTGCCTGCCCCTGTCGCTGGAAGGTCAAGTGCAGGACGTGGCCGTGGAGGAGCTGGGCCCGGGTGATGTCTTCGGCTGGTCAGCCATCGTGAGACCGTACCGCTTCACCCTGTCGGCCCGAGCGGCGCAGCCGAGCGAAGTCCTTGCCTTGCCGCGGCAGGCGCTGTTCCGGCTCTTCGAGGAGGATAAGGATCTGCAGGCCAAGGTCGTCATGCGCGTTGCCGAGACCATTGGCCAACGTCTCCTGGCCTTCCAGGCTCTTTGGGTGCGGGAGCTGCAGCGTGCTCTCAGCAGCGGGCGGATCGGCCAGGTCTCACCGACGGAACAGGAGTGAGGAGGAGAGATGCTCACGAGAGGGAACAGAGATGGCCTGGGGAGACATGCTGATGCGGCTGGCCGGGGGGGCGGGATGATCATCGCCGCTGCGGTTGGCTTCCTCTTCTGCGGTGCCGTCGTGGGAGTGGTCACCTTCTTCACGACGGACCGGCTGGGGGATCCAGCGGTCCTGCAGCCGGTTGCCTTCAATCACCTGGTGCACGTGGAGGAGCAGGGGCTGGACTGTGTCGACTGCCACCTCGGAGCCGAGTCGGAGATCCACTCCGGTCTGCCGGATGTGGAGACCTGTGCCATGTGTCATGAGGAGCCCCAGGGTGAGGGCGCAGAGGAAGCTCGCCTCGTGCAACTGCTGGCTGCAGGAGAACCCCTTGCATGGGGCCGGATCTTCCGTCAGCCCCCTCATGTCTTCTTCTCGCACCGTCGGCACACCAGTGTTGCCGAGCTGGACTGCACCGTCTGTCACGACAGCATCGGCAGCAGCACCCAGCCACCGCCGACGCGGCGCCCGCTGCGCATGAAGGTCTGCGTTGCCTGCCACGAGGAGGGCGGCGCCAGCACGAACTGTACCGCCTGCCATCGTTGAGAGGGTCGTCAGGAGAGCTTGATGTCGTACACGAGGAGGAGATTCCTGGGTTTTGCCGCCGGTGCCACGGCCGGCGCCATGCTGAGTCGCAAGGGTGGCCGCTACCTGGCGGAGCTCGCCGGACAGATGGACCTCCCGCTCTACCCTCCGGGAGGTGAGGAGAGCTTCCGCCTGTCGATCTGTCGGGAATGCCCGGGCGGCTGCGGCGTGCGCGTCCGATGCATCGGGGAGCGGGCGGTGAAGGTGGACGGCAACCCCTTGCACCCGGTCAGCGCCGGACGGCTGTGCGCTCGCGGGCAGGCAATGTTGCAGTCTCTCTACCACCCGGATCGGATCCTGCAGCCGCTGCGGCGTACGGGGCCGAGGGGCTCCCTGGCGTCCTTCCAGCCTGCTTCCTGGGAGGAGGCCCTGAAGGAGATCGCGGTGCGCTTGACGCTGCTGCGTGACCAGAGCCGTCCCGAAGCCCTGGTCGTCCTGCGGCAGGCAGGCAGCGGCATCGCCTCGCGGCTGGCCGCCCGTTTCATGACAGCCTTTGGCTCACCCAACGACATCGTGTCCGAGCAGGGAGCAGGTGCCGCCCGACTGGCCCTGCAACTGACGCAGGGGGTGGCAGCGGAGCCGGCCTACGACATCGCCGAGGCCGAGTACATCCTCTCAGTCGGCAGCTCCGTGCTCGAGGTGTCCGGCTCGCCGGTGTACAACATGCGCGCCTTCGGCGCCTTTCGCCGCGGGCGCAACGGCCGCCGGGGGCGGCTGGTCCATGTCGGCCCGCGCTTGTCTCTCACAGGGATCGCGGCGGACGAGTGGGTCCCCGTGCGACCCGGGAGCGAGGCGGTCTTCGCCCTGGGCATGGCCAGCGTGTTGATCGAGGAGGGGCTCTACGACAAGAGCTTCGTCGCCCTGCACGCGGCCGGCTTCGAGGATGGGAGTGGCAACAGTGGTGCGGCCGAGGTCGGGCTGCGGCACTTCCTTGCCCGAGAGTTCAGTCTCGAGAGGGTGGCGGCGGAGTGTCAGGTCTCCGTCAACCACATCCTCCGCCTGGCAAGGGAGTTCGCTGCGGCCCGACCCGGGCTTGCCGTGGGCCCGCGGACCGGCCTGATCCTGGGTGGGGATCTCTACGGCCACCTGGCTTGCCAGGTGCTGAACGGCCTGGTCGGCAACATCGACGGGCCCGGGGGAATGCTCGTTCCGGAGGCGATGCCCCCGAGCGGTTGGCCGGCGATCGCGGAGGATGCGGTGGCGGCCAGGGGACGGAGACAGCCGCGCCTCGATCGTGGTGGCCGGGCGGCCGCGGCGGCCGGCGACCCGGAGCGCCTGGCCGAGACGGTCCTGGCCGGCGACCCCTATGTTGCCGACGCCGCCCTGGTCCTGGACGGGGATCCGGTCTTCACCGCGGTGAGTCCGGGGGCACTCGGTGCCGCCCTGGAGCACATCCCGCTGGTGGTGAGCATGGCCTTGATCCCGACCGAGACCAGCCTGATGTCGGACTGGATCCTGCCCGTGGCTCATGCCCTGGAGTGCTGGGACCTGGACTACGGGCCGCCAGGGATCCCCTACCCGGTGGCCACCCTGGCGCGTCCGGTGCTCCAACGACCGGCAGGTGCGGCGCGTCCCACCGCCGAGGTCCTGCTGGAGCTCGCCCACCGGCTGGGTGGAGCCGTGGCGGCGGCGATGCCCTGGCCGGACGTCGCCACGGCCATCCGGGAGGACATCCGCGGGCTCTACGCGGCCCGCAGGGGCACGATCCTCGGGACGCCCTTCGACGAGGCCTGGGTCCGTCTCATGGAACGGGCAGGCTGGTGGGCACCCGGTTACCAGACCGAGGAGGAGCTGTGGCAGAAGATGCAGGAGACCGGGGGCTGGTGGGATCCCTTCTACGATCACTGGGACTGGCGTCGGGCCCTGACGACGCCGAGTGGCCGCTTCGAGTTCCACGCCGGGACCCTGGCCAGGATCGACCGGGAGCGCCGCGTGCGCCAGGCCGCCTGGCCGCGCACGGGGCGCGAGGAGGATGGCCGGACGACGACGACGGAGCTGGCCCTGCACCTCTTCGAGCCTCTGTCTCTGGCCGGGGCCTCGGGAGCGAGCCTGCCCTACCTGCAGGACATCCTCGACCCCTTCCTGGAGGCGCGCTGGGAGACCTGGCTGGAGCTGCATCCCGAGACTGCCAGGCAGCTTGGCGTCGATGACGGCGAGGAGGTCGTCGTCTCCCACGCCCTGAGCTCCATCCAGGGCCGGATCCGTCTCACCGAGCGGGTCGTACCGGGAGCGGTGGCGATCCCGGTGGGACAGGGCCGCCACGCCGGCGGCAGGTGGGCACGGAATCGCGGAGCCAACCCCCTGACCCTGGTCGCTCCGGTGCGCGAGACCGTGAGCGGCCTGCCGGACATCGCAGCCATCCGGGTGCGGCTGGTGAGTGCCAGCGAGGCCATGCGGCAGAGCGAGGAGGGCGTCTGAGATGACACGCTGGGGAATGGTGATCGACCTGGACCGCTGCACGGGCTGCCAGGCCTGCGTCGTGGCCTGCAAGGTCGAGAACAACGTCCCGCCGACGGGCGCCCTCGAGGCCGCCCAGGGCCGGACCATCTCGTGGATGCGGCTGGCGCGGCTGGAGGGCGAGGAGGGTCCGGAGAGCGGCGCCATGCTCATTCCGCTGCCCTGCATGCACTGCGAGAACCCGCCGTGCGTCAAGGTCTGCCCGACCCAGGCCACCAACATCGGGGATGACGGTCTGGTGGCCCAGGTCTATGCCCGTTGCATCGGTTGTCGGTACTGCACGACGGCGTGCCCGTACACGGTGCGCCAGTTCAACTGGAAGAACCTGCCCTGGCCAGAGCCGATGGAGCAGTCCATGAATCCTGATGTCTCGCTCCGGCCCCGGGGAGTCGTCGAGAAGTGCAGCTTCTGCAACCACCGCCTGCAGAAGGTCGAGGATCAGGCCCGCTTCGAGGGCCGGCCGCTGGAGGACAAGGAGTACCT
This sequence comes from uncultured Planctomycetales bacterium, assembly GCA_964389745.1. Lineage (GTDB taxonomy): Bacteria > Planctomycetota > UBA1135 > UBA1135 > UBA1135 > CAYMFV01. The sequence continues at coordinate 10,517 of CAYMFV010000025.1, forward strand.
CCCGGCCTGCGTGGAGAGCTGCCCGGCGGAGGCCCTGTACTTCGGAGACCTCGACGATCCCTTGAGCGAGGTGGCGCAGATGGCCGACAGCCCGCGGGCCTTCCGCCTGATGGAGGAACTGGGTACCAGACCGAAGGTGATCTTCCTGGCCAGGGGAGAGTGAGATGAGCGCCAACGAAACCGGCAAGGACATCGATCAGGTCCTGTTGCGGCCCATCCAGAAGACAAGCTGGAAGTTCCTGCTCTTCGCTGTCGTGACCACGGCCATCTGGGCCGTGGGCATGTACGGCTGGTTCCGGCAGCTCGGCAAGGGGCTCGACGTCACCGGCCTCAACATCCCGGTGTACTGGGGCTTCTACATCACCAACTTCGTGTTCTTCATCGGGATCAGCCACGCCGGCACCCTGATCTCGGCGATCCTGCGCCTGTGCAACGCCGAGTGGCGACGGCCGATCACCCGGGCCGCCGAGGTGATCACCGTGCTCGTGCTGTTCTTCGGCGCGGGCTGCGTGATCCTGGACCTCGGGCGTCCCGACCGGGTGCTGAACGTCATCCTGCACGCGAACTTCCGCTCCCCACTGGTCTGGGACGTCTGTTCCATCACCATCTACCTGATCGGCAGCATGGTCTACCTGTACCTGCCGCTGATCCCGGATGCGGCGATCCTGCGGGACTGTGGCGGCCGCTGGCGGCCCTTCTATCGCTTCGTCGCCATGGGCTACCGGGGCACGCCCCGCCAGCAGAAGGTCCTGCACCGTGCCATCGGCATCATGGCGGTGATCGTGATTCCGGTGGCCGTGTCGGTGCACACCGTCGTGTCCTGGGTCTTCGCCATGACCGTGCAGCCGATGTGGCACTCCACCATCTTCGGGCCGTACTTCGTGGTGGGAGCCATCTTCTCGGGCATCGCCGCCATCCTCATCGCCATGGCGGTCATCCGCAAGGCCTATCACCTGGAGGAGTACCTCAAGCCGGTGCACTTCAACAACCTGGGCCTCCTGCTGTTGGTGATGGCCCTGCTCTGGTGCTACTTCACCTTCGCCGAGTTCCTGACCACCTACTACGGCTCCGATCCATCGCACATGCGTGTCCTGGAGGCGAAGCTGACCGGCCAGCACGCACCCCTGTTCTGGACCATGGTGGTCGCCTGTCTGGTCGTGCCCATCACCCTGCTGGCCAACGGCCGGACCCGGAGGACGATCTGGGGTTGTGTCGTTGCCTCGATCTCTGTCGAGATCGGGATGTGGATCGAGCGCTACCTGATCGTCATCCCGAGCCTCTCCAACCCCCGCCTGCCCCGGGCGGAGGTGGGCTACTCACCCTCCTGGGTCGAGCTGTGGCTGCTGGCTGGTTTCGTCTCCATGTTCATCCTCCTGTATGGCGTGTTCACGAAGGTCTTCCCGATCGTGTCCATCTGGGAGGTGCGGGAGGGCCGGGAGTCGGCGATCAACGAGGTCACGGCCCGGGTGCGCGCCGCGCTGCCAGGCCCCCAGGGAGAACAGCGGGAGCAGGAAGAGAAGGAGGAGGAGCATGTGGATGCTGCGAGCGTCTCTTAGCCTTGCCGGGGCCGTGCTCGGTGCCCTGGCTGTCACCGGCGGCGGCCGGCAGGTGGAGTTCGGGGACCCGGTGAAGGGCCAGCAGCTCTTCGCCGCCAGGTCCTGCGTGCGCTGCCACGCCGTGCGCGGCGCGGGCGGCCGGATCGGTCCGGACCTGGGCCGGCGGGCGAGCGCCGGCTCCTTCTACGAGCTGGCCGCGTCCATGTGGAACCACTCCCAGGGAATGGGCCGGAAGATGGCGGAGTACCGCCTGGCCCGGCCGCAGTTCCAGGACAACGAGCTGGCCGACCTGATCTCCTTCCTCTACATCCTGAACTACTTCGACGAGCCGGGCGACCCGCGGCTGGGACGCGTGCTCTTCCAGGAGAAGCACTGCGTCAGCTGCCATGGTGCGAACGGCGAGGGCGGCGAGATGGGGCCGCCTCTGGACACCATCCCCAGGGGCACGTCACCCCTGCGCATCGCCTCTGCCCTGTGGAACCACGGCCCGCAGATGCTCGAGGCCATCGAGGCGGCCAACCTCGAGCCGCCCAGCTTCCAGGGCAAGGAGATCCTCGATCTCTTCGCCTTCCTGCGCACCCTCGGTGACCGGTCTGCCGGTCCGCGCTTCCAGGCCCCCGGGGATGCGGGCCGGGGCGCGGTCCTCTTCGACGAGAAGGGCTGCAGCGCCTGCCACGCCCTCTTCGGCGTGGGCGGGGATCTCGGCCCGGACCTGGGGCGGATGGAGCTGCGGGGCAGCGTCACCCAGGTCGCCGGGCGGATGTGGAACCACTGGCCGGAGATGGCCCAGAGCATGGCCGCCAGCGGGCTGGAGGTTCCCGTCTTCGACGAGAACGACCTGCCCGACATCTTCGCCTACATCTACCTGACGCGCTTCGCCGGGGAGGACGGGGAGGCCGCCCGGGGGCAGGAGGTGTACCAGAGGAAGGGCTGCGGCGTGTGCCACGGCCCGGCGGGGCAGGGAGGCCTGGGGCCGGCCCTGGCCGAGGGGATGCCCGGTCTCTCCGTCGGGGAGATCCTGCAGAGGATGTGGAACCACGCCCCGGCCATGGAGAGGAGCATGGCCGAGCAGAACCTGCCTTGGATCCGCTTCACGGCCGAGGAGCTGGCGGACCTCCTGACCTTCCTCGGGCAGGGCTGGTGACCGGGGTGGCGTCGCCCGTTCAGGCCCCGGGCAGGCGCCAGGCGGCCCGGCGGTCGTAGTCCTGCCAGCCCTCCAGCTCTTGGTCCTGGAAGCGCCAGGCCACCGGGTCCCACTCGATGGGCCGGCGGAGGCGGTAGGCCAGGTTCAGGAGCTGGCAGACGGCGGCCGAGCGGGCGCCGATCTCGGCGCTGCAGATCGGCGTCCCCCGGGCGTGGATGGCCCGCACCCAGTCGTCCACGTGGCTGGCGTTGCGCGGCAGGTGGATCTCGTCCTCGGCCAGGGGGGTCTCGAGGATGTCCCCGGGTACGGCCACCAGCCGGCCCCGATCCACGTGCAGCATGCCCTCGGTGCCGAGGAAGGTGACGCCGCTCGGGCCGCCGTGCACCACCCGCACGCCGTTCGGGTACAGGAGGGTCGCACCCCGCAGGGCCTCGGGGTCGTCGGGGGGCAGGACCGCCACCGGGCCGGCGGCGTCGGCCTCCAGGGCCCACTGGGCGATGTCGAAGTGGTGGGCGCCCATGTCGGCCAGGTAGCCGCCGGAGTACTCCCAGTAGGCCCGCCAGCGGGGGTAGTGGCCGTGGACGCCCCGGGGGCTCAGGTCGCTGTGGTAGGGGCGCTCGGGCGCCGGGCCCAGCCAGCGGTCCCAGTCGAGGCCCGGCTCCAGGGGCTCCGCCGGCAGGTCGCAGGCCCGGGGCGGGTCGCCGACGCCCACGTGGACGGTGAGCAGCCGGCCGAGGCGGCCGCTGCGCACGTACTCGACGGCACGGACGAAGCGGTACCCGTACTCGCTGCGCTGCTGGCTGCCGGTCTGGAACACGCAGCCGGTGCGCCGGACGGTTTCGGCGAGGAGCGGGCCCTCCCGGAGGGTGTGGGTCAGGGGCTTCTCGCAGTAGACGTCCTTGCCCGCCTCGGCGGCGGCGATGGCCTGGGTCGCGTGCCAGTGGTCGGGCGTGGCGATGACCACCGCATCCAGGTCGTCCCGGGCCAGGAGCTCCTCGTGAGCTCCGCAGGTGCTGCAGTCCTGGTTCCCGTAGTGCTTGTCGACGACCGCCTTGTAGTGCTCCCGGCGGGTGGTGTCCACGTCGCACAGGGCGAGGATCCGCAGGCGTGGGTCCTGCAGCAGGTAGCCCTGCATCAGGTTTCGGGCCCGGATGCCGGTGCCGATGATGCCCAGGGTGACCTGCTCGTTGGCGGCCACCCTTCCCGGGGCGGCACAGCCGGTCATGACCAGGGGGGCGCTCAAGGTGGCGCCGGTGGCAGCCAGGAACTCCCGGCGGTTGATCTTGCGCCTGCTCATGGCCGCAGGGTAGCGGGCAAGGACCCGAGGGGGAATGGGAGGTCGGGGAACCGCCCGGGCCCGGGCTCCGTCCCACCTCCCGTGGGGGAAGGAAAAGTCCCGGAGGCCTGGGCTCGGCGGCCCCCTGGAGGGGTGCACCGAGGGCCCGAGCGGCGATCCTTCAACCCAGGCCCTGCCGATGTGCCCGGCAGGGCCGCTTTTCTCGGGAGGGAGCGCCCTACAGCTCCGGCAATGTGTGCCGGCGGCCCCGGTTCTGCTCCCGGAGCCACTCGAGGAGGGGGGCGAAGTACTCGAGCATGGGCTCGGCGGTGAGCTCCCGGCCGGTCTTCTCCTGCAGGAGCTCCCGCCAGTCCACGGTCTGGCCCACCGAGAGGATGGAGCGGAGGAAGTCGCCGGCCTCCCGGCTGCCCAGGTAGTTGGTGCTCCGGGGATCGGTGTGCAGGATCTCCCGGGCCACGTGGTCGTGGAGCTGGAAGAGGATGACGGTGGACAGGGCGTAGTCGTAGTACTGGGCCGGGTCGTCGTGGATGTGGGTCTTGGACAGGCCGTCGGCGTACTCCTCGCCCCGGGGGGTCGGCGGCGCGATGCCCTGGTAGCGGGCGGCCAGCTCCCACCAGCGGGCGTTGAAGCGGTCCTCCGGCAGCTCCCCGGTGTAGAGGGAGGACTCGAACATGGGCATGGTGCCGGCGCCGAACTCGATGAAGACGACGTGGGCCAGGGCCTCCCGGAGGAGGAGCTGCATCTCGTCCACCTTGGCGTCGGCCGGCACCAGGCCCCGAGCGGCCAGGAAGGGCCGCTGCATGGCGGCCAGCCCCATCTGGGAGCCGATGGCCTCGTGGAAGGCCCGGTTCGCGCCCTCCCGGAGGAGCAGGGGCACCTCCGGCCGGCTGTAGGAGAGGTAGTAGTAGATGTGACCCAGCTCGTGGTGGACCGTCTCGTACCACTCGGCGTTCGGCTCGATGCTCATGAGGGAGCGGACGTCCCGGTCCAGGTCCATGTGCCAGGCCGAGGCGTGGTTGTTCTTCTTGTAGGGGGCGTCCGCCGGCACCGGGTAGAGGGAGGACCGTTCCCAGAAGACCGCGGGCAGCTCCGGGAAGCCCATGGAGACGTAGAAGGCCTCGCCCTGCCGGACGATCCACTCCGGGTCCCGGCCGGCCAGGCCCTGGTCGAGGTCCGCGCCCTCGACGTGCACCAGGGCCGACCAGTCCTGGGCCCAGCGGTTGGGGAGCCAGTGGGCCGGGATCAGGTCCGGCACCGGCTGCCCGTAACGCTCCGCCAGCTCGTAGCGGGCCCAGGTGTGCAGCTCCCGGTAGAGGGGCCGGAGCTCCCGGATGAGCCGCTCCATGAGGGCGTTCATCTCGGCGGTGGTCATGCCGTAGTCCGAGACCTGGTAGGAGTAGAAGTCGGGATAGCCCAGGGCCCGGACCACGCCGTTGCGCAGGTCCCGGAGCTCGGCCAGCCCGTCCTTGAGGGCGGCGCCCACCTCCTTCGAGGTCTCCCACACCGCCTGGCGCTCCGCGAGGTCGGTGGACTCCCGGAGCAGCCGGTCGATCTCGTTGGTGGTGATGGGCTGGCCGTGGAGCTTGAACTCGAAGCCGTACAGGGCCTGGACCTGGCGCCCCTCGGCCTCGATGAGCCGGGCCGTGATCTCCGGCGCCGTCGCCGGGTTGGCGGCCGCCAGGTAGAGGACCTTCTCGAGCTGCCGGACCTGGAGGGGGGTGAGCGCGTCCCGGTGCTCCAGGAGGCGCCGGGCGGCGGCGATGTTCTCCTCCGAACCGGTGAAGGCGGCGTAGCGCTTGCGCGCCGCCTCGGCGGCCTGCACCCGGGAGTCGTCGCCCTCGACGATCTTCGTGTTGGCGGCCCACTCGGCCTCGGACCAGGCCGTGTAGAGCTCCTGGTAGCGCTCCTCGTAGTCGGCCAGGAAACGGGCGGCCTCCCGGGCCTGGGGGCCGGGCGCCTCGGCCCGGGGGCTCGGCCGGGCCACGCGGACGCAGGCCGGCACCAGGCCGACCAGGAGGGCAGCAGCGATCGGGGCGGCTCT
>CAYMFV010000026.1:0-16189 GCA_964389745.1 uncultured Planctomycetales bacterium
TAGCAGCAGCCGGCCTACGAGCTTTCTGAATGTGCCTGGAGTTCAGACGTGTGCTCTTCCGATCTGGCCCGGGCCAGGCCACCCCAGGTGCCGACGGTCCCGGGCGCCCAGGGGGCGAGGCCGAGGCCGCCGGCCGTGACCAGGAGCTCCCGGGCCAGGTCGGCAAGACGGGAGGGGGCAGGCCTCATCCCAGGTGCTCCAGGCGGGCGTAGGCCACCAGCAGGTGCCGCTCGGGCTGGTCCTCGTCGTCCTCGAAGCACACCACCACCCGCTGGGAGATGCCCCGCCCCTGGACCCGGAGGACCTGGCCGATGCCGAACTGGTGGTGGCGGACGTAGTCGCCCGCACGAAACGGCCCCTCACCCGGATCGGGCTCCAGAGCCGTCCCCTCCGCCACCTCCTCCCGCCGCACCTCCGTCCGCACCACCCCTTCCCGGACCCCGCCGCCGGCTTGGGGCTCCTCGTCCGGGTACCAGCCGCCGGCCGCCTCCAGCGTCTCGTCGGGGAAGCCGGACTCACGGGGGACGAGGAGCTCCCGGGGCAGCTCGTCCAGGAAGCGGGAGGGCACCTGGGGTTCGGGGCCGGAGGTCCGGTAGCGACGCCGGGCGCAGGTCAGGAGGAGCTCCTCCCGGGCCCGGGTCAGGGCCACGTAGAGGAGACGCCGTTCCTCCTCCAGGCCCTCGACGGCCTCCAGAGCCCGAACATGGGGGAAGAGGCCCTCCTCCAGGCCGACCACCACCACCCGATCGAACTCCAGGCCCTTGGCGGTGTGCACGGTCATGAGACTCACCCGCTGGGCGTCCTCCTCCCAGCGGTCCTGGTCGGTGAGCAGACTCACCTCCTGGAGGAAACCCCGCAGCCCCCCCCCTTCCCGCTCATCGTACTCGGCGGCGAAGGCCAGGAGCTCGTCGATGTTCTCGCCCCGGTCCACGTCCTCGGTGTCTCCCAGGGCCGCGGCGTAGCGCCGGTAGCCGGTGCGCTCCAGGACCAGGCGCAGGGTCCGCTCGGCGCCCTCCTCCCGGGAGATGCTGCGGATCATGGTCAGGAAGGCCTCCACGGCCTTGCGTGCCCGGGAGCCCAGGGCCCGGCGCAGGTCCTCCCGGTACATCGTCTCCAGGAGGGGCAGCTCGTGCTCCCCCGCCCAGGCCCGGATCCGGGCGCGGGTCGTCTCGCCGATGCCCCGGGGCGGGACGTTGAGGATGCGCTCCACGGCGCTGTCGTCCCGGGGATTGACCAGGGTCCGGGCGTAGGCCAGGAGGTCCTTGATCTCCCGGCGCTCGAAGAAGGACAGGCCGCCGACCACCTGGTAGGGGATCTGCAGGCGGGTGAATGCGGCCTCCAGGGCCCGGGAGCAGGCGTTGGTCCGGTAGAAGATCGCCACCTCCCGGGGGGGGGTGCCAGCCTGGATCCACTCCTGCACCGCCTCGGCCACGGCCAGGGCCTCCTGGTCCTCGTCCAGGAGCTGGGCAACCCCCAGGGGGGGCCCGGGCCCCCGCCCGGTGCGCAGGTCCTTCTCCCTGCGGGCCCGGTTGTGGCGGATGAGGGCCTGGGCCGCCGTCAGGATGTTGGCCACCGACCGGTAGTTCTCCTCGAGGCGCACCACCCGGGCACCGGGGAAGTCCTCGTCGAAGCGCAGGATGTTGCGGATGTCCGCCCCCCGCCAGGAGTAGATGGACTGGTCCGGGTCGCCGCACACGGCCAGGTTGCCGGTGGCCGCCACCAGCTGGCGGACGAAGAGGTACTGGAGCTCGTTGGTGTCCTGGTACTCGTCCACCAGGACGTGGTCGAAGCGGTGCCGCCAGCGTTGCGGGCCCTCCGCGTCCCGCTCCACCAGCTCCAGGCCCTTGAGCAGGAGGTCGTCGAAGTCCAGGCAGTCCTGCCTCTGGAGGGCCTCCTCGTAGCGGGCGTAGAGGAGCGCCGCCCGTTCGGTCGTGAGCCCTTCGAGAGTCGCCTCCTCGGCCGCCCCCTCGGGGTTCACCCGGCGGCGCTTCCACTCGGAGATGAGCTCCTCCATGCGCCGGGGCCGGAAGACCTTGGGGTCCCAGTCCAGGTCCTTGAGGATCCGGGTCAGGAGCCGGCGCCGGTCCTCCCGGTCGACGATGGTGAAGTCGGGGCTGCGGCCCACCAGCCCGGCGTCCTGGCGCAGCATCCGGGCGCAGGTGGCGTGGAAGGTCCCGACCCACATGCCCGTGGCCGGCACCCACTCGGCGATCCGGTGGCGCATCTCCCGGGCCGCCTTGTTGGTGAAGGTGATGGCCAGGAGGCGCCGGGCGGGCACGCCCCGGCCGTGGACCAGCCAGGCCACCCGGCGGGTGATGGTCCGGGTCTTGCCCGTTCCGGCGCCGGCCAGGATCAGGAGCGGTCCGGCGGGATGCTGCACCGCCTCCTGCTGCGCCTCGTTCAACCCGTCCAGGATGCTGTGGCCCATGTCGTGCCCGGCATTATTCCCTCGCAGCCCCGCCGGTGCATCCCATACGATCCGGCCATGGACGCCCGGGCGACGGCACCTGGCCTCGGCCTGGACCTGGTGGAGGTGGAACGCTTCCGCCAGGCCCTGGCCCGGGGCGGCGAGGCCCTCCTCCGGCGGCTCTTCACGCCGGCGGAGCGGGCCGAGTGCGCCCGGAGGGCGGACCCGGCCCTGCACCTCGCAGCCCGCTTCGCCGCCAAGGAGGCGGCCATGAAGGCCCTGGGGACGGGTTGGACCCGGGGCGTGGCCTTCCTGGACCTGGAGGTCCGCTCCGACGGGATCGGGCCCCCCACCCTCGAGATCCGGGGTCGGGCCGCGGCGATCCTGGCCGAGCAGGGCTTCCGCGGCCTGCGCCTGTCCCTGACCCACACCGCCACCACCGCCGGAGCGGTGGTGGCGGCGATCGGGCCCTAGGCGCCCTCCCCGGCGGCCTCGGCCGCGGCCCGTTCCCGGGTCTCCCGGAGGAGGTCGGGTGCCTTCATCCGCTCCAGGGCCCGGCGCAGGGCCTCAGCCTCCTTGCCGGGCTCCTGGGCCAGGGACTCCAGGCTGCTCCGGGTGCGCTGGAGGACCTCCTCGGCCCGCTCCAGCTCCCCGGCCTGGATCCAGGCCCGGGCCTCGAGGTCAGCGGCCCGGACGATCTCCGGCCCGCTCTCGGCGTTGGCCGCCCAGGCTGCGAAGGCTGCCGCCGCCTCGGTCCAGTCCCCGAGCTGGAGATGGACCTTGCCCGTCCATTCCCGGGCGTCGTTGCGCTGGCGCAGGGCCACCCCTTCCAGGGCCAGGACCCGGCCGTAGCTCTCCAGGGCCTGCTCGAAGCGGGCGGCCCGGCGGTGGACGTGGCCGATCTCCAGGAGGGCCCGGGGCCGGAAGCCGGTGCCCTTGCCGGCGTCGAAGGCCTCCTGGAAGGCGGCGATGGCCTCCCCGGGCCGGCCCAGGGTGCGCTGGATCTCGCCCCGGCGGAAGGCGGCCTCGGCCAGGACGGAACCCCCGTCGGGCCAGAACTCGGTGACGGCCCGGTAGGCGGCCAGGGCCGCCTCCAGGGCCTCGACCCGGGCCGCTCCCCGGGTGCCCCGGACCTTCGCCCGGATCCGGCCGGCGTGGGCGAGCTGGGCCGCCGCGGTCGGCATCCGCGGCACCTCGTCGCCGCTGGGGGCCTGGAGCAGGACAGGCGCCGGACCCATGGCCGGCGCGATGGCGAGCAGCAACTGGCAGAGCATCTTCTCTCCTCCTCGCTCCCGAACGCGGGAGCCTGGAAACCACTGGGAACGGGGCCCGCGGGCCCCGGCAGCTCACTCCTTGGCACCCGGCTCCCGGTGGAGGGCCGACTCCACGAGGAGCTGGCGCAGGCGCAGCCGGGCCCGGTGGAGGCGGACCTTGGCGTTCGCCAGGCTGATCCGCTCCCGGTGCGCGACGCTCCGGCAGTCCAGCCCCTCGCGGTAGTGGGCGTGGAGGAGGAGGCGATCCCGGAGAGGCAGGCGCCCCATGGCCTCGGGCAGGAGCGTGAGCATCTCCTGCCGGGTGACCACCTGGTCTCCGAGGAGCCAGCCGGACTCGCCGTAGTGGAGACTCTGGGGATCCGCCACCAGGCCCAGGGCCTCGAGGCCGAGGGGGGACGGCAGGCGCCGGCGCACCTCGTCCAGGGCCAGGTTCCGGGCGGTACGGAACAGCCACCCCCGGGGCTCCCGGGGCGCCTGGCCCTCCCGGACCCGTTCCAGGAGCCGGGCCGCCGCCTCGTGGGCGAGGTCCTCGGCCAGGACCCGGCTGCCGAGCCAGCGCAGCAGGTAGCGCTGCACGTCGAGGGCCCAGGGGGCGATCTGTTCCAGCAGGTTCTCCATTCCCCTCACTTCCACCGCTGCGGGTGCGTTGAGGGGACGGGAAACCTGCCCCGGGGTTACGCCGAAGGGCGCCTCCCGCCCGAAGTCCGGCCGGGCCGGCCGCTAACGGGCGATGTGCAGGTCCTGGAAGAGCCTGGCCGTCCAGGGGGAGTTCCGGTAGCGGTTGTTCGCCACGCCGGCCAGGATCCGGGCGCGCTTCCGGCTCTCGTCGTCGCCCCGGCGCTCCAGGCACATGGCGGCGTAGTAGAGGCTCCGGGTGGCGAGGCCGGCCTGCTCCCGGTAGAGGGTGACCACCCGCAAGTTGGCCAGGGCCCCCTCCAGGAAGGCGGCGTCCAGGGTCTTCTCGTCGCCCTTCTCCAGGGCCGCCATGCCCCGGCTGTAGGCGACGTCCCCGATGCCGGCCCAGGCCGCGGCCTCGGTCCAGTCGTCGGCGATGCCGCTGTCCAGGATCCGCCGGAAGTGGCTCTCGGCCCCGGCCACGTCCCCGGCCTCGAGAAGGGCCTTGCCGATCTCCACCCGGGCCCGGTTGGCGACCATGGGGAAGTCCCGCTCGTTCTTCCGGATCAGCTCCTGGAGCTTCATCTCCAGGGCCTTGCCGGTGAGGGCCTCGTCCAGGAGCACCAGGCCGAGTTCCGCCTCCCGGGCCCAGACCTCGGGCAGGCCGAGGTTCTCCACGTCGGAGGCGAGCTGCTCCCAGGTCTGTCGGGCCCGGGCGCTCTTGTCGGCCGAGGCCAGGGCCCGGGCCTTGAGCATCAGGGCCGGGGCGTGGAAGAAGCTGTCCGGCACCTCTTTCAGGAGGGTGTCCACGGCGGCGGCGACGCCGTCGGTGTCCCCCAGGGAGAAGCGCACCCGGGCCAGGCGGTACAGGGCGTGTTGCTTCACCCAGCCGTAGCGGCTGCTCCGGACCACGTCCGAGGAGAGGACGGACTGGAGGACGTCCGCCGCGCCCCCGTAGTCGCCGTTGTCGATGAGCTCCAGGGCCCGGGCATAGTCCGCCAGGGGCCGGGGCGACAGGTCGTGGATCACCTCCCGCACCTGGTCTGCCGGCTTCCGGGCCTCGGCGCCGGTCAGGGTCCGGTACTGCACCTCCCGGTAGGTTTCGGAGGTGACCCGCTGGACGTCGAGGATCTTCCCGCTGACCAGCACCATCTGGTCCTGGGCCTCCAGGACCGGGGCGGGGGCGAGCAGAAGGAGGGTGAGGGCGGCTAGGGACATGGTTCCAGCGGAGGTCTCGACGGGCTGCCGGACGGGCGGTGACCGCGGGAAAGGCCCGACAGCCTACCGGCGGCTCCGAAATAGCGTCAAACGGGGGACCGGTGACGCTCCCGGGGCTCAGCCCCGGGCTCGGACACCCCCTCCAGGAGGCCGAGGCGGCGGAAGCGCACCAGCTCGGCCACCAGGGAGACGGCGATCTCCCCGTGGCTCCGGGCGCCGATGGCCAGGCCGATGGGGGTCCGGATCCGGGCCAGGAAGGCCGGGGCCACGCCCTCGTCGGCCAGGACCCGATCCAGGGTGGCCTTCTTCGCCCGGGAGCCGATGAGGCCCAGGTACCGGGGACGGCAGCCGGCCTCCCAGAGCGCCCGGATCACCGTGGCGTCGTCCCGGTGCCCCCGGGTCACCACCACGAGGTAGTGGTGCTCGGCCGGCGCCACCCGGGCCACCGCCTCAGGCCACGTCCCGGTGAAGGTCTCGTGGGCGTCGGGGTGGGCCTCCGGCGAGGCAAAGTCCGGGCGGTCGTCGCAGACCAGGACCCGGAAGTCGCACTCCCGGGCGATCCGGGCCGCCGACCCGGCCACGTGGCCGCCGCCGAAGAGGACCAGCAGGGGCGGCGTCACCGGTTCGCAGAGGACCGTGACCTGGCCGCCGCAGATCAGGCCCGACTCGGGCAGGTCCCGCTGGTTGAGGGTGAAGCTCCGGGTCTCGGCCCGGTCGGTGGCCAGGACCTCCAGGGCCAGGCGGCGCACGTCCTCCTCCACGCAGCCCCCCCCCACCGTGCCCAGGGTGCTGCCGTCGGCCCGGACGAGCATCTTCATGGTCTCCTTGCCGGGGGTGCTGCCCCGGGTGAGGAGGACGGTGCACAGGACGGCGGGCTCGCCCCGGCGGCGGAGGCGGGCGATCTCCTCGTAGAGGTCAGGAACGGGGCTCACGGCTGGGCGGGCGGCTCGGCCGGGGGGGGCTCCAAGCTACCCCCGGACGGGACAGTGTCCTGGCCGCCGGGGTGCACCGCGACCCCGGCCTCGGCCAGGGCGGCGGCCGTCACGCCGGGACCCGCGACCAGGCCGCCGCCGCTGTGGCTGGCCCGGACGCCACAGGAGGGGCTGCGCTCCTTGAGGAAGGCGTGCCGGGCGCCACAGGCCCGGGCCATGGCCACGGTGCGCCGGGCGCCTTCCAGGAAGGCGGCGCTCAGGTCCCGGCCGTCCGCCACCGCCAGCACCGCCACCCGGCCGGCGAGGACGTCCCGGCCGTCTCCCCGAGGCGGCTCGGCTGCCGGGCGGGGCACGCCCAGGCCGCCAAAGAGCTCCGGGCAGACCGGCACCAGGAAGGCCCCGGCTGCCCGGAGGGCATGCACCAGGGGAGGGTCCAGGTTGGCCTCCCCGTCCCAGCGCACCTTCTCCCCCAGCAGGCAGGCACTCACCAGCACCGGCTCCCCCGGCCGGAGGTCCGGGGGGATCCTGGGGTCGGGGAGTTCGGGGTGCTCCGGGAGGTCCATGACGCCATGCTAGTCTGCCGCCGTGGCGAGCAGGGAGCAGGCGCGGAACCCCCGGGACGGCGAGCCCGAGGTGGTCCTGGCGCTGGGCGGCGGTGGCGCCCGGGGCGTGGCCCACGTGGGCGTCATCCGGGTCCTGGAGACGGCCGGCATCCGGGTCCGGGCAGTGGCCGGGACCAGCATCGGCGCCTGGGTGGGCGCCCTCCACGCCGCCGGCCGCCTGGAGGGCTGGGTGGAGATCGTCCGGGACATGAACTGGCAGGGCATCCTCCGCTACCTGGACCCGACCCTGCCCCGCACCGCCCTCTTCGCCGGCCGCAAGCTCCGCCTGCTCATGGAGGAGCTCCTGGGCGGGCGCCGGCGCATCGAGGACCTGGAGATCCCATTCCGGGCCGTGGCCACCGACCTCCTCAACCGCCGGGAGGTGTGGATCGACCGGGGCGACCTGGTCACGGCGGTGGCGGCCAGCACGGCCATCCCCGGCGTCTTCCAGCCGGTCCGCCTGGGCGAGACCTGGCTGGTGGACGGCGGCATCCTGGCGCCGGTGCCGGTCCGGGCCGCCCGGGACCTGGCCGGCGGCCCGGTCCTGGCCGTGGACCTGAACGCCGGCTCCCTGCCGGCGCCCGGGGAGGACCAGGTCCGGCGCCTGCACGCGCCGCCGGTGTCGGAGGGGGGGGAAGCGGACGAGGTGCCCCCGGGCATCCGGGCCCGCCTCACGCAGCGGGCCTCGGAGTTCTGGAGCCGCCTCGGCCGGCGCGAGGACCACGAGCGCGCCCCGGGCATGCTCTTCCTCCTGAACGAGACCCTGGCCCTCAACCAGGCCCAGCTCGCCCGGCTGCAGATCGCCCGGGAGCAGCCCGACCTGGTGCTGCGGCCCCGGCTCGCCGACGTGGACGTCTTCGACTTCCACCGCTCCCAGGAGATCCACGCCGAGGGGGAGCGGGTGGCCCGGGCAGCCCTGGAGAGCGGCGTCCTGGAGGCCCTGTTCCGGAGCCCCGGCGTCGCCGAGCGCATCCGGCGGATGCTGCGGATGAGCTGATTCGTGCTTGCGGCCGGCCGCGACGTCGGCCTTGGCGGGGGAGACCTTCTCCCGGAAGGCAGGTCACAGGATGGTGATCTCGGCGACGCTGCTCATGGTGAGCACGCCATCCGGACGGGCGGGGTTCTCGATGATCGCCCGGGCGTAGACGGTCTCGCCACGGAGGCCCTGGGGGATGCGGATCCAGAGGTGACCGCGGCCCTGCCCGTCGAGGATGCCACGCAAAGACGGATCGCTGGCGGTGAGCTGGTAGAGCTTGGTGGCGGCCAGGTGGGTCTTCCAGCGGCCGACCATGACGCCGGTGTCCAGCGGCTCGAAGGCGGTGGAGAGGAGCAAGCGGAAGTCCCGCCCCGGACCCGCCGGGATGTCCAGGTCCAGCCGGATGCGCTCGTTGGCGAGGGCCTGCGCAGGCGCCGTGAGGGTGCGGCGGCCCAGGATCACGCAGTGCTCGCCCCGACCGCCGTTCACCTCGAAGTCGTTGGCGAAGACGGTGGCCCACATCTCCCCGTAGCCGTCGCCGTTGACGTCGCCGAGGCAGCGGAAACCTCGTGCCGCGAGCTCGTCCTGCACAGGATCTCCCGGGAACCACGGCGAGAGATCCGGAGCCAGGGTCTCCCGTCGCAGCAGGGCCCCGTCCTTGCCCGAGAACAGCCAGACCCGGAACTCCCGGAAGACCGTGGGATGCAGATCGTACTCTCGGGCCACCTCGTACAGCTCGGGCTTGCCGTCGCGATCCACGTCTCCCGCCCAGCCGTTGCTCGGCTGGAAGTAGATGCCCTTGTCCGCGTTGGGATCGTTGAAACTCGGGTCGAAGTATCCAAGAGGCGTGAGCCAGATGATGCTCCCATCCCGGGCGCTGAGTACGACCAGCTTGCCAGGATGATGGACGCCGTTGTAGTTCAGGTGCGGTTGCCAGACGAAGACATCATCGAGACCGTCTCCATCCATGTCCGGCACCTTGACGAAGAAGCGGTCCAGCCAGCCCTTGGGAGGGTCCTGGACCTCCCAGATCGTGTGGCCGTCCCGGCCCGAGACGGCTTCCAGGCGCCAGTCGTTCTCGTTCACGCGAGCATCGACGAGCACGAAGTCCAGCCAGCCATCTCCGTCCAGGTCCTGCCTCCGGCCGGTCGTCGGGCCAACCGCCGAGACACTGCGCTGATCTCCTTGCCAGTACCGCAACCATCGAGCCTGCAGGGTAGCCCCATCGATGAGTCCAAACACACCATACTCGAGGGGTGGGATGCGGAACGTATCGCGAGCGAGCGTTGCGAATCCGAAGTCATCGAAGCCATCCCCATCCACATCGCCGGCTGGACTGGGCCAGCCCCAAGACTCCAGTGCCGGAAGAGCCGGGCTAGGTGGTGGCGGGAGGGCCACGGTGGCGATGTAGCTCCATGGCGTGAGCGACCAGACCTCCATCGCGTCGGTATAGGACCACCCAACTCGGTAGAGACGCACAAAGGCTGCCACGTACTGACCCGGCCAGCGGAGGAATGAGACGTTGCCTTCGGGCTGCGCAAACGTCGCCGTACCCTTGTAGGTGTTCCACCGCTCCATGTAGTCCAGAGCACCCCCGCGGTACAGCCGCGTGATCGGGTTGGGGACCGAGTAGGTTGGGGACCACTGTGTTCCATTCAGGTAGAAGTCCGCGTAGCCGTCCCGATCGATGTCGCTGGCCAGCCACGGCCGGCTCCAGTTGAGCCTGGTGTCCGGGTGGGTCGCGATCGGTGTGATGACCTCGTACGGCACCCAGTCGGAATACTGCGCCCCGAGAGGAGCAGGACAGAAGGCTGCGAGGAGACTCGCGGCCAAGAGAAGCTCTGTGATTCGCACCTCTCCCGCTACCTCGCCTGGTGGGCACCCTTGTCCCGGTCGGGATAGTCGGGCCGAGATCCGCCAAAGTAGTCATGTGCCGACTCCGGCGCCTCGAGCGGGTCCAGGTAGTCTGGCGTGAAGTTGAACTGGCTGAACGCGGTTACGTTGGGATCCAGACGGAACTGCGAAGGATCCTGCGAGGTGTAGGAGATGGGGCCGACGAACGGCGCCGCTTGATCTGTCCACCAACTCTGGTTGGGCTCAAGATAGTCCTCCGTACTCCGCAGCCCCCGGAAGTAGACTACGTTGTCTGCCCATGAGCCACCCGGGCCGGGATCCAGGGCGTGAAGAGCCCACAGGCCAAATCCGAAGTCGTTGTCTCCAGAGTTCTTCCCTTGGAAGATCGAGTTCCACAGCTTCGTGAACAGGTGGATCTCGTCGTAGCTCGGCGCCGGCCCGTATTCCAGGCGGTGGAATCTCCGGTCCGTGCCCGAGCCGCTGATCTCCATGTTGTAGAATCCGGCCGCCGGATCCCCGTTGCCCACGAAGGTGCAGTGCACGGCAGGTGCCAGGAGCGTGGTGTAGCCGTTGGTCTCCGCGTGGTAGCCCTCCTTGCCATTGTTCCAGATAAATGAATTGAGCAAACGGACGTTCGCGAAGTTCCGCGCACTCGGACCAGATGCCGCCAGATTGATGTAGATGCCGTGCTCGCCATTGTTGTTGATCGTGCAGCGATCCACATAGCCCTGGCCCTGTGCCACCATGACGTTCGGGAAGGTCCGATAGAAGTAGCGCGTGCCACCATGCCAGAGCCATGTTCCGCCCACTACGCCAGCACTCGACTCCAGGTGCAAGCCGTCGCGCAGGTTCTGATACAGATCCACCTGCTGCAGGCCGAGGTAGCAGCCCACCGGCTGATGCATGGCCGTGCTCAGGTCGCTGCCGTCCACGTCCAGCGAGATCCCATCGCGCGCGTTCTGGTAGATGACCGCGTTGGTCGCCGTGAGGGAGAGGTAGGCCTCTACCGGGTTCAGATAGATCCCGTCCGCCGGCTCGCCCGAAGTGGGACCGCCCGGGCCATACTGGTAGCCGGTGTGCAGCACTGCAGAGCCCCCATTGAGCACGATCTCGCCCCGCGTGTCCGCCACGCCCCTCGCGAAGATGCCGTAATCCCGGAATCGCTTCAGCGTGGAGCCGTTCAAGTTGACGCGGACGCCAGCAGCGAAGTCCTCCAGGACCAGCCCCTGGTAGCGCTTCAGCTCGATGTGTATCCCCTCGTGCCAGCCGGCTGGAGCCGCGCCGTTCGCCGCCACGCCATCCAGGATGCTGCCGTTCAGATCGAGGACGACCTCCGAGATTGCCTGCACGAACGGCGGCACGGAAAGATGCTCCCTGCGCTGGCCCTTGGCAGACAGAGAGAAGACCACCCCCGGCGCAGTTGGGAACGAGCCGTCCAGCGACAGGTTGCTCACCGTGGCTTCGATGTGGCCCGGTTCGGCTAGAGGGTCACTTTGATCGGCGAAGAGATCGAAGCCACTCACGGGGTCCTGTAGCACGGGTGGCAGCACGGCCGGGTCCGTGGTGATCGTGCGGTCGGTCAGCGTGCAGTTCGTGGCTGCAAGGTCCACCCACGAACCCAGGTCCGCGTCCGCGTCCACCGCGTGCTGGTTCCAGCCGAAGTACACCCCCTGGAGAACCACGTCGAGATCGTCCTCGTTGCCTGCCACGACCTCCACGCCATCCTCGCCCCCAAGCAGCACGAGCTTCAGCAGCTTCTGCTGGAGCGGGGTCGCCGACGAGCCCTCGAACCTGAACAGGCCGGAGACCGGCGTCGCTGCGGTGCTCCAGACGTAGACGGGAACCGATCCGGATGCCTGGATGGTCACCCCATCCGGCACCACGATCGGGAAGGTCTCCGGGTTGCTGTTCGGATTGCCCGGGTAGGGCCGGTAGGGAGGCTGTGCATCGGAGTAGCCGGCCGGGAGGCCGTTGTAGGTCATCCCGACCACGAGGATCGTGTCACCCGGCTGGACCTGTCCGGAGCCCAGGGCGCTCGTGATGCTGTCGAATGCCGGGCTCCCGCTCGGATTGCCGATGCTTCCGTCCACAGTGTGCGTGCTCTGCGGCGCCGCGTGAAGCTCGGCAGTCAGCCCTGGCAAGAGGGCGAAGCAGAGAGAGATCGGGGCAACAACCGTGCCAACCTGGCTTGGTGGGTCATTCGGGAATCCTCCGAAATAGGTTGCTCTTGGGTCTTCGGGCACCCACAGGTGCCCGACGCCCTGAGTATAGCGTGCGGGCCCCAAGAGGTCACCTGCTGCCGTGCCCCATTCCTGCGTTCCTGAGGCTACGGTGAGTGGCGATCGAGGGGGTGTCGGACCTGAATCAGGCCGTACAGGGCCTCCAGGAAACCCCCTGGCCCCTTCAGGAAAGGCTCGGGGAGCCGATGTCCGGCGGGGCGCGAAACGGCCTGCCTGCTTGCTTGCCTCACCAAGAGCCTCCGCGGGGGTCGCCAGGGCGCAAGGCCCTTGTACCGGTCCAGCTCCTCGTCCCTCTCGAGGACGTGCCCCTGCAAGGCTGGTCCTGTCAGGGCGGGGCTTCCTCCTGGACGTGCGTGCCCGCGAGCAGCGGCCTCGCTGTGGCCGCGGTGACCGGCGGGTCCCGACCATGATTGTCGTGAGGCCGGCTTCTGGCGGCATCCCGGCAGCGGTGAGGCCCGCGTTTTCCTGCGTCATGCGCATTTCTGGGCCTTGAGGATGGAGTGGAGGGCGAGCCAGGGCCCCATGGGCCCGGGGCGGCGGCGATCCAGTTCACGCCCTGTTCCCTGCGCGGACCTCAGAGGCTTAAGCCGAGGCAGCCAGCCTCGTAGACGGCGTGGACGGAACTGTGCTCCTGGAGGCGCTGGAAGGGGGCGCGGATCCCGCGGACGTCGTTGGGCAGGATCCGTGCGGGTTCGAGCTGGTCGCGGTCTTCGGGGAGGACGGCGACTGCCAGGGAATCCAGGTGGGCGTCGATCCCTCCAAGGGGGGCGAGGGTATCCGGGCTGGAGATCACCTCGAGGACCGCGACGGCGGCACGGGCTGCCCGAGTCGACCCGCTGAGGGCCTGCCGCGTGGACCACGGCGACGCATGAGCACACGGCCGGGGGACCGGGCCTTCCTTGTGTCTGACCCGGCTCAACCCGCACCGGACTTGCGGCTGGTGGTCTTCTTCCGCGCCGCCGGCTTCTTCTTCCGTGCCGGTTCTTTCCTCCCCCCCGCGGCCTTCTTCGCCCTGGCCTTCCTCCTCCCGGCCGGATCCGCGGCCTCTACCTCCTCCTCGTCCTCGGGAATCCAGAGGATGTCCTGCACCTTCGCGCTGTGGTTGGCGGCCCGGGCCAGGACGAAGAGCCAGTCGCTGAGGCGGTTGAGGTAGGCCAGGTGGACGGGGTCCACCTTCTCCTTGGTGGCCAGGTCGGTGACCGCCCGCTCGGCCCGGCGGCAGGCGGAGCGGGCCACGTGCAGCCGGGCGGCCAGCTCGCAGCCGCCCGGCAGCACGAAGTGACGGACCTCGCCGAGCTCCTCGGTGAGCTCGTCGATCTCCACCTCGAGTCTCGGCACCGCCCGGTCGTCCCAGGCGGGCAGGCGCTCCCGGGTGGCCTTGGCAGCCCGGGCGGGGGTGGCGAGATGGGAGCCCAGGGTGAAGAGCTGCTCCATCTCCCGCTGCAGCCGCTCGGCCAGGGGCGGCGGCGCCGCCACCGCACACCAGCCGAGCAGGGCGTTGGTCTCGTCCACCTCCCCGTAGGCGACGATGCGCCGTGAGTGCTTGGCCACCCGCTTGCCGCCGAAGAGGCCGGTCTCGCCGGCGTCGCCGCTGCGGGTGTAGATGCGCACCTGCCCCTTCTCCACCAGGCGGCTCCTAGAGCTCCTCGGCGTGGGCGGCCAGGAACTCGGCGACGCCCTCGGTGGAGGCCTTTATGGCCGGCTTGTCCTTGGTCCAGTTGGCCGGGCAGACCTCGCCATGCCGCTCGAAGAACTGCAGGGCGTCCACCATGCGCAGCATCTCGTCGATGTTCCGGCCCAGGGGCAGGTCGTTGACCACCTGGTGGCGGACGAGGCCGTCCTTGTCGATGAGGAAGGAGCCGCGCAGGGCCACGGACTCGTTCAGGAGCACGTCGTAGTCCCGGGCGATGTTCTTGGTGATGTCGGCCACCAGCGGGTACTGCACCGGGCCGATGCCGCCCTGGTCCACCGGCGTGTTCCGCCACGCCCAGTGGCTGAAGTGGCTGTCCACCGAGCAGCCGATGACCTGCACGCCGCGCTGCTCGAACTCGCCCAGACGGTGGTCGAAGGCGATGATCTCGCTCGGGCAGACGAAGGTGAAGTCGAGGGGGTAGAAGAAGAGGACGACGTACTTGCCACGGAAGTCGGAGAGACGGAAGTCCTCCTGGAAGGAGCCGTCGGACATGACGGCCGTGGCGGTGAAGTCGGGAGCCTGTTTGCCGACGAGGACGCTCATGACTGTTCTGGATTCTCCTGGGTCTCTCGGCCGGATCCGGCCGCGAATCGGGGCGGAGGATTCTAGCGGCGCGCCGGGGGGGCCACCGCGATGCTTGCAGCCAGGACCGCACCGGCCCCCGTGCCGCACTCGGCAGCAGTGGCCAGCACCTCCGCGTGGCTGGGCCGGCTGCCCTGCAGCCCCGCTGCCAGGTTGGTGATAAGCGAAATGGCGAGGACTTCAAATCCGGCCGCCCGGCCGGCCAGGGCCTCGGGGACGGTGCTCATGCCCACCGCGTCCGCCCCCAGGCGCCGCAGGAGCGCCACCTCGGCGGGTGTCTCGTAAGAAGGACCGGGCAGGCCGGCATAGGTGCCGGGCCGGAGCTCCGGCCGGCGATCCAGGAGCCGCCGGCGCCAGGCGGGGTCGTAGAGGTCCACCGTGTCCAGGAAGACCGGGCGACCATCCGGCGTCTGGTCCCCGGCCAGGGGGTTCGGCAGGCCCAGGTTCAGGTGGTCCCGGAAGGGCATCAGGCTCCCCGGCGGCCGCTCGGGGTCCAGGGAGCCGGCGGCGTTCAGGAGCAGGAGGGAGGAGCATCCCCAGGCCCGGAGGGCCCGGACGCCCCGGGCCAGGACCCGGGCCGGGTGGCCCTCGTAGGCGTGCACCCGGCCCGAGACCAGGACCACCTCCCGGCCGGCGACCCGCCCCCTGCAGAGGAGGCCGGCGTGGCCCGGCACCCGGGGCACGGGCCAGCCGGGCAGCTCGGCCACCGGCCGGGCGGCGTCCTCCTCGAGGAGCTCGGGGACCGCCTCCTGCCAGCCGGAGCCCAGGACCACGGCCACCTCGGGGGCAGGGCCCAGCTCCCGCTCCAGGGCCCTCGCCAGGCCGTCGATGCAGGCTGCCTCCGCGTGCATGCGGCCCAGGATAGATGCAAGCGCCGGGGGCGAGGTCCCAATGGGCCTGGGTCCGTACCCTGGGACCACCGACCCCGGCCCCTGCCCGTCTCGCCGCCATGAAGCCCCGTCTCCTGCTCCTGCCCGCCCTGCTCCTTCTCCCTCTCTCCGCCTGCGTCATCCACATCGGCGACTGGCAGAGCGTCCAGGTCGAGCGGGAGGAGACCTTCACCTGGGAGGGCTCCGCCCGGACCGTGGTGGTCCGGACCTGCAACGGCCGGGTGGACGTGACACCCGGGGGCCCGACCGTGGAAGGCCGGGTGCGCTTCCGGGCCAGCGGCGGCGACCTGGACGAGGCCCGGGAACGCCTCCAGGACCTGTGGCTGGACCAGCGCCTGGAGGGCGATCGCCTGGTCCTGGAGGTCCGGGGGCGCTCGGGCCGGGGCTGCCGCCACGGCGGCGCCAGCATCGAGCTCCGGCTGCCTCCCGGCATGAACCTCGACGCAGCCACCAGCAACGGCTCCGTCCGGGCGTCGGTCGGGGAGGCCGAGGAGGTGGTCCTGGCCAGCTCCAACGGCCGTCTGGAGCTGCAGGGCCTGCCCGCCGCCTTCGAGCTCCGGACCTCCAACGGCAGCGTCCGGGTG
Source organism: uncultured Planctomycetales bacterium (assembly GCA_964389745.1). Classification (GTDB taxonomy): domain Bacteria; phylum Planctomycetota; class UBA1135; order UBA1135; family UBA1135; genus CAYMFV01. Next base: position 15,868 of record CAYMFV010000026.1, read on the forward strand.
GAGCTGACCGGCGACTGGGCCGGCCGGGGCCGGGTGCACACCTCCAACGGTCCGATCCGCGTCCTCTGCCGGGGGCGCCTGGAGAGCACGGTCAGCGCCCGCACCAGCAACGGCCGGGTCGAGGTGGCCGGTACCCGGCCGATCCGGCTCCTGGGCGAGGCGCCGCCGGCGCCGGCTCCCCATCTCGCCCTGCGCACCTCCAACGGCTCGATCACGATTCGCCAGGAAGACTGACTGGCCCCGCAGCCATGAAGCTTCCCTCCTCCGCCCTGCTCCTCCCGGCGCTGGCGCTCCTCGCCGGCGGCCTCGCCTGCTCCCTCTC
>CAYMFV010000027.1:0-16145 GCA_964389745.1 uncultured Planctomycetales bacterium
CTGGCCCTGCCCGAGGCCCGGCTCCGGGCCGCCGGCGTCTCCCGGGCGAAGGTCGCCGCCCTCCGGGACCTGGCGGCCCGGGCGGCGGACGGCCGCCTGCGCCTCGCCGGCCTGCACCGCCTCCCCGACGAGGAGGTGGTGGCCCGCCTGACCGAGGTCCGGGGCATCGGCCCCTGGACCGCCCACATGTTCCTCATCTTCCGCCTCGGCCGCCTGGACGTCCTCCCGGTGACGGACCTGGGCGTCCAGGAGGGCCTGCGCCGGCTGGACGGCCAGGCCGAGCGCCCCGACCCCGAGGCAGTGGCCGCCCGGGCCGCCTGCTGGGCGCCCCTGCGCAGCGTCGGTTCCTGGTGGATGTGGCGGGCCTGCGAGATCCTGACGCCGGACGGCGCCGGCGCGACGGCCCGATGATCGCCCCCCCCCAGGAGCCGCACCTGGTCCAGGCCCTGGCGGGCATCGTCGTCGCCGGCATCGGCGCCCACTGGCTGGCGGCCCGCCTGCGCCTGCCCGCCATCCTCCTCCTGCTCCTCTCCGGTCTCCTCCTGGGCCCGGTCCTGGGCCTGGTCCGGCCCGACGCCCTCCTCGGCGACGCCCTCCGCCCCCTGGTCTCCCTGGCCGTGGCGATCATCCTCTTCGAGGGGGGCCTGTCCCTGCGCCTGGGCGAGGCCCGGCGCCTGGGCCGCCCCCTCCTGGGCCTGGTCCTGGGCGGCCTGGTGGCGACCTTCGTCCTGGCCTCCCTCCTGGCCCGGCACCTGGCCGGCCTCGATGGGGCCACCGCCGCCGTCCTGGGGGCGATCCTGGTGGTGACCGGCCCCACCGTGGTCCGGCCCATGCTCCGCCAGGCAGGGCTCGCCCGGCGCCCGGCGGCCCTGCTCAAGTGGGAGGGCATCGTCAACGACCCCCTGGGCGCCCTCCTGGCGGTCCTGGTCCTGGAGGTGGCCGCCGGCGGTGGCGGCGGGCCGGCCGCCCGGGCCCTCCTCACCGCCCTGCCTCTGCTCCTGGCCGCCGGTGTCGCCGGTGTCGCCGCCGGCCTCCTCCTGGCCCGGGCCATGGACCGGGGCCTGGTCCCCGAGCACCTGAAGGCCCCCGCTGCCCTGGCCGTGGGCCTGGGCCTCTACGCCGCCGCCGAGGCGGTCCACCCCGAGGCCGGGCTCCTGGCGGTGACCGTCCTGGGGGTGGCCCTGGCCAACAGCGGCTCGGCCAGCATCGAGGACGTGCGCCGCTTCAAGGAGGACGCCACCACCCTCCTGGTCTCCCTCCTCTTCGTGGTCCTGGCCGCCCGCCTGCAGCCCGCCGACCTCCGGGCCCTCACCGGCCCGGCCCTGCTCTTCGTGGCGGCGGTGGTCTTCGTGGTCCGGCCCCTGGCGGTGGGCCTCGGCACCCTGGGCAGCGGCTTGCCCTGGCGGGAGCGCCTGCTGCTGGGCTGGGTGGCGCCCCGGGGCGTGGTCGCGGCGGCGGTGGGTGCCGCCCTGGCGCCCCGCCTCGCCGACGCCGGCCACACCGACGCCAACCTCCTGGTGCCGGTCCTCTTCGCCGTCATCCTCACCACCGTGGTCCTCCACGGTTTCACCGTCGGCCCCCTGGCCCGACGCCTGGGCCTCGCCTCCCGAGGGGGGGGCTGCTGGTGGTGGGGGCGGCCTCCTGGACCCTGGACCTGGCGGCGGCCCTGGGCCGGGCTGGGATCGAGGTGCTGGTGGCGGACAGCCACCGGCGCAACGTCGCCCGGGCCCGCCAGCTCGGCCTGGCGGCGGTGCACGGCAACGTCCTCTCCGAGGAGGTCCTGGACGAACTGCCCCTGGAGCAGACCGGCTGGCTCCTGGCCGCCACCGACGACGACCAGTACAACGCCCGGGTGTGTACCGCCCTGGCCCGGGTCTTCGGCCGGGAGGCGGTGCTGCAACTGCCGCCGGCGGCCGGGGAGGGCAGCGACGACGAGGAGGCCCACCTGCGGGGCCGCTGCCCCTGGGGGCCCGAGACCCGCTTCGCCGCCCTGGCGGCCCGCTGGTGGGGAGGGGCACGCTTCAAGGCCACGCACCTGACCGGGGAGTTCGGCTGGGCGGCCTTCCAGGAGCGGAACCCGGACGCCCTGGTCCTCTTCGTGGTCGCCGACGGCCGCCTGCAGCCCCTGGAGGCCGGCGCCGAGCCCCCGGCCGGGGGCGCCCTGGTCTGGCTCCCGGCCGCGCCCGGGGCCGTGGGGTAGGATGCGGGCATGCGTCCGGCCATCCCCATGCGGCCCCTCCTGGCGACCCTCCTCCTCCTGCCGGCCTGCGCCGGGAGTGCTTCCGAGACCCAGGCCACCCGGCTGCCGGCGCCCACCGAGCACCGGCTGGATCCCGACGCCGAGGCCCGGAACAAGGCCGGACGCAAGGAATGGTTTGCCCAGATGCACCGGGCGGCCCCTGGGGTGGACTGGCGGGCCATCGAGCGGGCCAATGGCCTGGCGGCCATGGCCCGGCGCCGGGCGCGGCTCGAGGGCCGGGCCGCGGTCCCGGGCACGGGCACCTGGAAGGAACTCGGCAGCCGCAACCAGGCCGGGCGGATGCACGCCGCCGCCCTCTCCTCGGACGGGCGCATCCTCTTCGCCGGCTCCGCCCTGGGCGGCCTCTGGGCCGCGGATCCCTGGGGCCAGGGCTGGACGCCCCTGGGGGACAACCTCTACGGCGGTGCCCACCGGCTGGCGGTGGTGCCCGGCCCCCAGGGCCAGCCCGACGTCCTCATCCGCCTGGCCGGGAGCCTTGTGCACCGCACCGAGGACCTGGGACGGATCTGGACCACCCCGAGCGGGCTGACCAACATCCAGGACACCGGCCGCATCCTGGTCCTGGACGACGCTGTCCACACCGTCCTGCTCCTGGCCCGGGGCCCGACCGTGAACGGCACCCAGTGGAACCTGTACCGCTCCACCAACCGGGGTGCCAGCTTCGCCCGGGTCCGGGAGATGGGCCAGTTCCAGGCGGACATCTGGACGCCCCGGGACCGCCTCGGCCCGGTCTACCTGGTGGAACGGGATCGCATCTACGAGTCCCAGGACGGCGGGGTGAGCTTCACCCAGATCGGCACGCCGGTGGGCATCACCACCACCGCCGCGGTCCTGGCCGGCAGCGAGCAGCCGGGCCTGCACTTCAACATCGCCTTCCGGGTCGGCCTCGCCTGGCAGCTCTGGCGGAGCAACGACGGCGGCCAGAGCTGGGTGTACCGGAGCGACCTCTCGGACTTCTGGGGGCGGATGACGGCCTCCACCCAGAACGCCGGCCTCCTCGCCTTCGGCGGCGTCGAGCTGTGGCGCTCCCGCAACGGGGGGGTGAACTTCTACCGCCAGAACGGCTGGGGCGAGTACTACGGCGACCCGGCGGGCAAGCTCCACGCCGACATCCAGGGCCTCTCCGTGGTGCCCGACCCGGCCATGCCCGGCGGCGAGACCTGGTTCATCGGCACCGACGGCGGCGTCTATCGCAGCGACGACCGGCTGCAGACGGTCCAGAACCTGTCCCTTTCCGGGCTCGGCGTCAGCCAGTACTACAGCACCCACACCAGCCGGCGGCGGCCCGAGGTCGTCCTGGCCGGCAGCCAGGACCAGGGCTACCAGCGGGCGGTCCTCGGGGCGCCGACTCCCGGGGGGGGGCCGTGGGCCGACTTCGACCAGCTCATCAGCGGCGACTACGGGCACCTGACCAGCAGCGACGGCAGCCACGACCTGGTCTACTGCACCTACCCGGGCTTCGTGCTCATCCAGCTCGGGGAGGACGCGCCGGTGCTCTACAGCGCCGGCTTCCCCACCGGCTCGAGCCACCTGTGGCTGCCGCCGGTGGTGGCCGATCCCACCGACAAGGAGGCCTTCTTCTTCCTGGGGCGCTACCTCTGGCGCTACGAGCGCATCAGCGTCAACCAGTGGGGCTGGAGCCAGTGGAGCAGCCAGGACTTCGGCCCCGGCTACCTCTCGGCCCTGGTCTTCTCGCCCCTGGACCCGAACCGGGCCTGGGCCGCCACCAGCAACGGCCGCCTGTTCTGGAGCCAGGACGGCGGCGTCACCTGGACCGAGTCCGTGGACAAGGGCCCGGGTAGCCACTACTTCTACGGCACGGCCCTGGTGGCCTCGAGCAGCGACCCGGACACCCTGTGGGTGGCGGGCAGCGGCTACAGCAGCCCGCCGGTGAAGGTCAGCCACGACGGCGGCGTCACCTGGCAGGCCATGCGCACCGGCCTGCCGAACACCCTGGTCTACGGCCTGTGCGAGGCCCCGGACCAGAGCGGCGCCCTCTTCGCCGGCAGCGAGAGCGGTGCCTGGCGCTGGGACCCGGCGACCGGCACCTGGGAGGACATCCTTGGCACCGACGCGCCCATCACCCTGTACTGGACGGTGGAGACGGTGCCCTCCCGGAACGTGGTCCGCTTCGGCACCTACGGCCGGGGCATCTGGGACTATGTCCAGGACACTCCCGGCTTCTTCCCCTACGGCGAGCTCCGGGGGGGGGCGAACGTCCTCGGCCTGCGGGCCGACAGTCCACCCCGGATCGGGACGAGCAGCCAGGTCATCATCTCCGGTGCGCCGCCCTTCGCCGCCGGCGAGCTGCTGGTGGCCCCGCGCCGGGCGGACGAGCCCTGGGCCGGCGGTACGCGCCTGGTGGATCCGGCCAACGCCCTGCGCCTCGCCTTCACCACCGGGGCCGACGGCACGGCGACCGTGTCCCTGCCGATTCCAAACGACCCGACCCTGATCGGCCAGGAGCGCTTCCTCCAGGCCGGGGTGGCGGATCCCTCCCAGCCCGGTGGCCGGGCCCTGAGCCACGGTCTCCGGGCGCGCATCGGCGGCTGACGGCGCACCAGGCGCAGCCCTCCGGTTAGCATGGGGGGGAAGCCCCCAGGAATCCATGTCGCTGCGCCTCCCCGCCCTGGCTCTCCTCGCCCTCGCCACGCCCCTCGCCGGCCAGTCCCGGATCGAGGTCTTCCTCGAGCTGCCCGCCGGGCTGCCGGAGCGCTACACGGCGCCCCTGGAGGTCGCGGGCGTGCCGGTGGTCCTCGACCTCAGCCGGCACTCGCTGCGGGCGGCGGACTTCCAGCTCCGGGGGGGGGGCGAGTCCGCCGTTCCCCCGCCCCGCACCTATTTCGGTCGGCTCGAGGGTCTGGCGGACGCCGCCGTCGCCGCCAGCCTGGGGCCGGAGGGCTGGGAGGGGCTGCTCCGCATCGGTCGCCGGCCGCGCTGGTACCGCCTGCGGCCGGCCCTGGACCGGTCGCCGGGCTGGCACGTCCTGGAGGAGGCCCGGCCGCCGGCCCATCCGGGCTGCGGCAGCGACGCCCCTCGCTGGCAGCTGCACGCCGGCGGGCCGGCCTCCGGCGCCAGCGGGACGCCGCCGCCGGCCGGCGGCTTCGACGCCGGTATGCCCTTCGGTTGGACCGGCTGGACCATCCGCCGGGCCCGCATCGCCTTCGACGCCGACTACCCCTACTACCTCCGCCGCGGCTCCGATCCGGCGAACGTGGTGCTCGGTGTCGAGCAGCAGCTCGCCGAGGTCGAGCTGGCCTATGCCCGGGACGGGCTCGCCACCTACGAGCTCACGGGTGTGGTCATTCGCGACCAGCCCTACTACGTGTCGACGACCTCCGGCGACTACCTCAACGAGTTCCGGATCGAGTGGGACACGAACCAGACCGGGATCGACCGGGACGTCGCCGTCCTGCTGACCAGCTACCAGGGCGATGGCATCGCCGGCCTGGCCTGGGTCGGGACCCTGGGCGGCGCCTGGGCCTACGCCGGCCTCTTCTGGAACGACGGCGAGTCGCCGGGGATCATCGCCCACGAGGTCGGGCACAGCTGGGGGGCGGGGCACATCGACTGCTGGCCCTGGGGTGGCAGCGCCATGTGCGGCTCCTGGCTGCTCCTCGGGCCCGAGACCAGCGACATCGTCCGGGCCCGGGCCGAGTGGCTCGGGCTGCCCCGGCAGCCGGCCTACGCCGTTCCCGCCCATCCCTACGGCGATCCCGACGAGGCGACCGCCCGGGTCGGCGAGACCCTGGTCGTGGACGTCCTCGCCAACGACCACGACGTGAACCTGGAGTTCATCCACGTCTCCGGCTGGGACCCGGTCTCCGCCATGGGCGGGACGGTCGCCCTCGACTCCGGCAGCGGTCCCGGCGGCCGGGACCGGCTGCTGTACACGCCCTCCTACACGCGCAAGGGCGGCTACACCGACACCTTCTGGTACGCGGTGGCCGACCCCGGTGGCCAGGAGCACTGGAGCGTGGTCACGATCGAGGTGGTGACCCGGGAGCCGGTGGTCCTCTGGAAGATGGACGTGGCCGCCGGCGCGGTCGTCCCGGACTCCTCGGGGAAGGGCAACCCGGGCCAGGTGACCCGCCGGGGCCTGCTCGCGGAGCTGGCCGACCCGGCGATCCTCGCCAGCGCCAACGCGGCGGCCGGGATGCCGGCGAGCAACCTGTTCGACAACGACCCGGACACGGACTTCGCCTCCGCCGACCAGGGCGTGGTGACCGACCCCTTCAGCCGCGACCCGGCCCACGGCACCTGGATCGAGCTCGACTTCGGGCAGACGGTGCAGGTGGATGGCTTCCGGCACCAGGACCGGGCGGGGGCCGCCGAGTGGATCGCCACCTCCCGGCTCATCTTCAGCAGCGATGCGGTCTTCGACGGCAGCGACCCGGCGGTGGAGATCCGCCACACCCGCCAGGGGCAGCTCGTGGACTACCGGGTGCCGCGGCAGGCGGCGCGCTACGTCCGCTGGGAGGTCACCGGCCAGTACCAGGCGGGGAGCACGAGCCAGAGGCTCGGCGGCCGGGAGATGGCCTTCCTCTTCGACCCGGAGCTGGAGGAGCTGGCGCCGCCGGCGGTCACCTTGAGCTCCAACCATTTCGGCAACTACTCCGCCGACCGGCTCTTCGACGGCAACCTGGCCAGCGAGTTCATCAGCGCCGGCCAGGGCGTGGTCACGATTCCCTACACCCGGGACGTCAACCACGGGACCTGGGTGGAGGCCGACTTCGGCAGCACGGTGAGCGTCGGCGGCGCCACCTTCCTGGACCGGGCCTTCACCGGAATGTGGCTGGGCACCTCCCGGCTGATCTTCAGCCAGGACAACGTCTTCGACGCCAGCGACCCGGAGGCGCTGCTCGTCCATGCCAACCAGTTCCAGCCCATCGTCTTCGCCTTCCCGCCCCGGGATGCCCGCTACGTGCGCTGGGAGATCCTCGCCAAGGCCGACCCGGGCTCGCCCTACGAGATCCTCGGGGGCCGCGAGCTGACCTTCCTGACCGGGGCGGGGAGCGGCGCCGGCTATCGCTGGGTGCCGGACGTGCACGGCAACAGCCTCGAGCTGACCGGGCCGGTCTCGGTCTGGAACGCGGCGGCCCGGGAGCTGCCGGTGGCCGCGGCCGCGCCGTGGACCATCAACCTCTGGGTCGACCCCAGCGTGGCCCCGGCCGACGGCGTGATCCTCGGCGGCTTCGGCAGCCCGGCGGCGGCGAGCGCCGGCCAGCGCTTCTTCCGCGTCCGGAGTGGCGGTCTCGCCTTCGGCGACCTGGACACCCGCGCCGCCCTCGTGGCGGGCACCTGGCAGATGCTCACCGCCACCTGGGACGGCCGGCGCCTGCGGGTCTACCGGGACGGGACGAAGCTCGCCGACGAGGCCTGGAGCTTCGCAGATGCCGAGCCCGAGCTGCACCTGGCGCCCGAGAACCCGGCGAGTCCGGAGGCGGCCTTCCTCGGTCGTCTGGACGAGTTCGGGGTGTACGACTACGCGATGACCGCCGCCGAGGTCCGGGACCTGCACCTGGGCGGTCCGGCCGTGGCTCCGGTCCCGGCCGACGGCCTGGCCGGGGTGCCCCAGAACGTGACGCTGTCCTGGGTTCCGGGCCTGAACGGGCCGAGCCACGACGTCTACCTGGGCACCGACTACCTGGCCGTGCGCGACGCCGTCCCGGGCGCGCCGGAGTACCTGGGGAACCAGGCCGGCAGCAGCCTCGCCCTGACCGGGCTGAACGCCCTGACCCACTACTTCTGGCGCGTCGACGAGGTCTACCCGTCCCGGACCCTGCCCGGCGAGGTCTGGCGCTTCCGGACCGACCTGGTGTGGAGCACGGACATCGTCGAGCAGTTCGTGGAGGGGGGGGACGGCGACAACCTGAACGGCCTGGGCGGCGGCAGCGGCTTCGCCGCGCCGTGGGTGGTGGCGGGCAGCAACGGCTTCCTGCACCGGGCCAGCTCCCTGGGCGCCTACCCAGCGAACGTGCCCTTCGTCGAGCAGGGTGGCCACCTGGAGAAGATCCAGCGCTCGAACCTGGGCCGGGAGGGGACGCGGGCCCTGGACCTGGGAGCCGTGAACATCGATCTCGGCGCCGAGGAGAGCTACTACCTGAGCTTCGCCCTGCGCCTGGAGGGCAGCGGCGCCATCCCCCTGGCCATGGTCGGCCTGCGGGACAGCAGCACTGGGACGGGCATCACGGTGGGGGTGGACGGTGGCTTCGAGGCGATCCGCGGTGCCACCGGCGACTGGACGGGCGCCGCCGCGCCGGTCGCCCGGACCCTCTTCCTGGTGGTGCGCGTGGACGCTCGGGCCGGGCAGCCCGACGTCGTCTACCTGAAGGTCTACGACGTCGCCGCCGACCTCGTCCACGCCAGCGACAGCCTGCTCTCGGGCGCCGGCAGCGGCCGGGACCAGTGGACCGGGATCAGCCCGGGCGCGGACAACGACCTGGTGCTCGACAGCCTGCTGATCCGGGCCGGCGCGACCTCTGGGCTGAGCAACGCCGTGGTCCGCCTGGACGAGATCCGGGTCGGGCAGAGCTGGTCAGCCGTCACCGGCCTGTGAGGGCGGCCCGGCGGGCCTGCCCGGGTCAGGTCTGGGGGCGGCCCATCCAGCCGGGGTAGAGCTCGGGGCGCCGGTCCCGGAGGAAGAGGCGGCGGGCGTGGCTCCGGGGCACCTCCGCCAGGTCGAGCTCGACGTGCAGGAGGGTCTCCTCGCCCCGGGGTGCCCGGGCCAGGAGGCGGCCATCGGGCCCGCAGACGAAGGACTCCCCGGCGAAGACCAGGCGCTCCTCGGGGCCGACCCGGTTGCAGAGGGCGGTGAAGTAGCCGTTCTGGAAGGCGGCGGTCCGGACCTCGGCCTCGTAGAGCCCTTCAGGCCACTCGTTCACCGCTCCGGCCTGGGGAATCAGGACCAGCTCGGCGCCCCGGAGGGCGAGGGCGCGCATGTACTCGGGATAGTGCCGGTCGTAGCAGATGGCGACCCCGATGCGGCCGGCGGCGGTCGCGTAGACCGGGGCGCCGGTGTCGCCGGGGGCGTACCAGGACTGCTCGTGGAAGCAGGGGTAGTCGGTGATGTGCACCATGCGCGTCCGGCCGAGGAGGGTGCCGTCGGCGTCGATCACCGGCGAGGTGTCGTAGCAGAGGTCGCCGTCCCGCTCGTAGAGGTTGCAGACCACCACCAGGCCCAGGCGCCGAGCTGCCTCCTGGAGGGCCTCGGTGGTGGGGCCGGGCACGGGCTCCGCCAGCTCGGCGTGGCCGGGCCCCGCCGGGTCCTGGGGGTGGAAGCGCTCGAAGGCGAGTTCGGAGAAGCAGACCAGCTCGGCACCGGCGGCGGCGGCCCGTTCCAGGGCGGCCAGGCCCCGGGCCAGGTTGCCCGCCCGGTCCGGTCGGGCCCGTTGCTGGACCAGGGTGAGGTGCATGGGGAGAGGATAGCGCGCCCGCCGCCACCAGCGGGCCGGGTGCGGGCCCGGCCCGGATCCTCTTTCCTGTGATACACTCCCGCTTGTCAGTGGGCCTCCCCTGTCCTGCTCGCTGCCCGACCTTCCCGATCTCTCCCTGGCTGCAACGATGCGAGACACTCTTCCTGATCCTTGTTCCTTGCACCGCGACCCGGCGCGTTCCTGGCTTCCGGCTGTCGCCCTCCTCCTGGCCGCCGCGCCGTTCCGCGAGGTGGCAGCCCAGTCCTGCACAGGCGGACAGATCATCACCCACCAGCGCTTCGACGGGCTGCCGGGCGAGAAGTTCGCGGCCGCCGTCGCTGGCGCCGGGGACGTGGACGGCGATGGCTTAGGCGACATCATCGTCGGGGCCCCTGACCATGACGTGGCCGGCCGCGTGAAGGCCGGTGCCGCCTACGTGTATTCCGGGGCCACAGGGGCTCTCCTGCACACCTTCCGCGGACTCCAGGCCTACGACTTCCTGGGCCAGTCGGTGGCCGGCGCCGGGGACGTGGACGGCGATGGCTTCGACGACCTGATCGTCGGTGCTCCCTACGGCGACTGGCGCGGGGTGAGGGACGTCGGCAACGTCTGGATCTACTCGGGGGCCACGGGCGCCGTGATCCGTCTCTACAGGGGCTTGCAGGCCGGGAACACCCTGGGTGTGTGCGTCGCCGGATTGGGCGATGTGAACGGCGATGGTTACAGCGACGTCGCCATGGGGGCCCCGCGCGCGAACATCGGTGGCAGCTACTACGTGGGGACGGTACTGGTCTTCTCGGGAAGCACGGGAACCTTGCTCTACCGCTTCGACGGCAGCCTCTCTTTCGAGTTCTTCGGCTGCCCGCTGGCAGCCGCCGGTGACGTCGATGGGGACGGTCATGCCGACATTCTCCTGGCTTCGCGCAAGGCCAGCCCTGGCGGGGTGCTGGGAGCGGGCTCGGCCTTCGTGTACTCGGGCCGGACGGGCGCGCTGCTCCACCGCTTCGACGGAGCAACGCCGGAGGAGCAGCTCGGCGAGAGTGTCGCTGGTGCTGGCGACGTGGACGGCGACGGCTTCGCCGACCTGATCCTCGGCTCCCACCTACAGGACCCCACCGGTCTCATCACACTCGGCGCCGTCCAGGTCTACTCGGGAGCCAGCGGCGCGCTCCTGTATCGCTACGTGGGCACGCCGGAGACACCCTACGACGACCTGGTGGCCGGTGCCGGCGACGTGGACGGAGATGGCCACGACGACTTCCTTGTTGGCTCGCGCTGGGCCGATCCTGGTGGCCTGGAGGATGCCGGATCGGTGCTCGTCTACTCTGGAGCTACCGGCGGCCTGCTCCTGCGTCTCGACGGCACAAGGGTCAAGGAGAGGCTGGGCCTCGCCGCTGGTGTGGGCGATGCCAGCGGCGATGGCGTCGACGATCTCGTGGTTGGCGTCCTGTCATCGGTGGCCGCGGACGCCCATGGCTATGCCTCGATCCTGGCCTTCCGGCCCTTCCTCAAGCTGGACCGGTACACGATCTCGGCGACGAGCGGTGGCCGGGCCCGCTTTCTCCTGGACTTCCCCGACTCGGAGAGCGGGGAGAGGTACGCGCTTCTCGGCTCCTTCTCCGGCTCAGGGCCCTGGACAGTCGCTGGCGGCTGCATTCCCCTGACCTTCGACTTCCTGACCTGGCAGATGATGCACCGCCCACCCGGCATCACCCAGGGCAGCCGTGGCCGTCTCGGTCCGGGGGGCCTCGCCCAGGTCGTGCTCGACGCACCGCCAGGCGCCCTGCGCCCCTACGCGGGGCTCCGCTCCTGGTGGGCGGCGGTTACCCACGACGCAGGCTCGACCCTGCGCCTCTCCTCCGTTTCCCTGCCCCTGGACATCCTGCCGTGAGACCGTCTCCTGCTTGCCTGCTCATCCTTGCCCTCGCCCTTGCCCCGCCGGCCGCGCCTTCTCTCCCGGCCCAGGACTGCGCGGGCGGAGACAGCCAGATCCTCTTTGATGTCGATTCCGCCAGCGTGAACACGCTCTTCGGCGAAGGTGAGGTGGCCGGCGCCGGGGACATGGACGGCGACGGCATCCCCGAGCTGATCGTCGGTGCTCCTTGGGCCTCCCCTGGCGGCAACTCTGCTGCCGGTACGGCCTTCGTCTACTCCGGGGCCACGGGTGCCCTGCTCTACCGGTTCGATGGCGCGAACAGCGGTGATTTCCTCGGGGTTTCCGTTTCCGGTGCCGGCGACGTGGACGGCGACGGCTTCGCGGACGTGATCATCGGCGCGCAGAACACCAGCTTGTCGGGATTCACCAGGGGTGGCTCCGCCTATGTCTATTCTGGAGCCACCGGCGCCCAGCTCTTCCGCTTTGATGGTTCCGCCACCGCCGACGTGCTCGGCGCTTCCGTCGCCGGTGCCGGGGACGTGGATGGGGACGGTCTGGACGACCTGCTGGTCGGTGCGACGGGAGTCAGCCAGCCGTCGACGCAGTTGAACACGGGTGCGGCCTACGTGTTCTCTGGCGCCGACGGTTCCGTCTTGCATGTCTTCTACGGCCAGGGGGACGAGGACCGCTTCGGTTCTGCGGTGGCTTCGGCGGGGGACGTGGACGCGGACGGCGTTCCGGACATCCTGGCTGGCGCCTTCCTGGCGGACAACGGCATCGCGCTCCGCACGGCTGGTGCCGCCTATGTCTACTCCGGAGCCACGGGCCAGCTCCTCTACGAGTTCCTGGGGCAGGAACACGGGGGCCTCCTCGGCCAGGCCGTGGCCGGCGCTGGCGACGTCGATGGGGATGGCCACGCGGACTTCATCATCGCCGAGCCGCAGGCTGATGTGAGTGGCCGCGTAGATGCCGGCTCGGTCTTCGTCCACTCCGGCCGTGACGGCAGCGTGCTGTACCGCCTCGACGGCGATCGCGACTCCATCAGGATCGGCAGTGCGGTGGCGGGGCCGGGCGACGTGGATGGCGACGGCTACCCGGACCTGCTCGTGGGCGCGTCTGGGGCGGACCCAAACACGTTGCGTGACGCCGGCTCTGCTTTCCTCTACTCCGGGCGCACCGGTCTCCTCATGCTCCGCATCGATGGCCAGTCCCGGTATGGGTCCTTCGGCCTCGACGTCGCCGGCGCCGGCGACGTGGACGGCGACAGCCTTTCCGACTTCGCCATTCTCTCCGCGCCGGCGGCACGCGTGTACGACTACAAGCCCTTCCTGCTGGCCGACCGCTACAGCTTGTCCGCGGCCGTTGGCGGGCGGGTCCACTACAGCCTGGTCTTCCCCCCCTCCGAGGCCGGACAGCGCTACCTGCTCCTGGCCTCGCTGACGGGTACCGGCCCGTGGATGGTCGCCGGGGGCTGCGTCCCCCTGACCTACGACGCCTTGACCGATACCCTGATCCACTCGCCACCGGCCTTCGTCTCGGGGACCGCCGGCTTCCTCGGGCCGGCTGGCGACGCCCTGGCGGTCCTCGATGCGCCGCCCGGAGCCCTGGCCTCCTACGTGGGCAGCCGCTTCTGGCTGGCGGCGGTCAGCTACGACCCGGGCCTGGTCCTGCGCCGGGCCTCGGTGGCTCTGTCCCTGGACATCCAGCCCTGAACCCTCCGGCCACAGCCTCCCGGCACGGGCCGGAACGGAGCGGCGAGGAGGAGGGTGCGGCTCACGCGGGTCTCACAACTCGAAGCCCCGGGCCAGGAAGGTGTTCCCGGCGAGGAACCCGAACAGCGCCGCCAGCTCCATGGTCTCCTCGAAGCAGGGCAGGATGCTGCCCGTGGCGCCGCGGCTCACCAGGAAGCCGTCCTCGGCCTCCAGGACCACGATCATCGGCGCGGCGATCATCGCCAGGGACAGGGCGCGCGTCGCCTGCCGGCGCAGCGCCGGCTCGGCCAGGCGTCGGGCCAGGCGCATGCCGGTCAGGCGCACGGCGACGATGACCGCCACCAGGGCCGGGCCGTAGATGAGGACCCAGGAGTAGCCGACGCCGTCCACGCTGCTTCCCTCGAGGATGCCCGTGGACTCCTCGAGGCGCATGCCGATGCGCTCGTGGAAGGAGGCCACCTCGTCCGCCGAGAGGAAGACGCAGGCCAGGGCCATGGCCTGGAAGAAGAGGCGCTGCCACCAGGGCAGCGACAGCCGCTGCTTCGGCGCGAAGCCGACCAGGGCGAAGGACGCCCCGCACAGGAGGAACAGCACCGACTCGAACCAGGTGGCCGCGTTCGCCTCGATGCGCAGGTTCAGCTTCTGCCAGACGAAGTTGGCCAGGCGGGAGGGATCGTGGTCCAGGTAGGAGGCGAAGGTGCCGGCGGCCAGGACCAGGACGGCGAGCCCGATCCAGGGCAGGAGGCTGTGGAGAAGGTCGCGGAGTCGCATCGGGAATGGCAGGTCAACGGGCGCGGGCCTCGGCGGCGACGGCTCGGGCGAGAAGGAGGTTGCCGGTCAGGAGGGCCCACAGGGCGATCAGCTCCATGGCCTCCTTGAAGGAGGGAAGCATGGTCTGGGTACGGGCGTTGTTGGCCATCCAGGCCTCCTCGGCCTTGAAGAACAGGGCCAGGGGGGCGGCGACCAGGGCCAGGACCAGGGCACGACAGGCCCGGCGGCGGAGCTCCGGGTCGAGGATGGCCCGAGCCGGTCGGTGGCAGGCCCGCCGGACCAGGACCAGGAAGGCCAGGCAGGCGGGGCCGTAGAAGAGCAGCCAGGAGTAGCCGGCATGGTTCACCCGCTGGCCCTCGAGGATGCCGGTGTCGGCCTCGAAGGTCCGGCCCAGGAAGATGTGGAAGGAGAAGAGCTCGTCGGCGGCCAGGAAGACGCAGATGCCGGCGGCCACCTGGAAGAAGCGGAGCTGCCAGGCCTCGAAGCGGCCGCCTGGATGGGACACCCGGGAGAGGTGCAGGAAGGAGGCACCGCAGGCGAGGACCAGGAGGGCCTCCAGGACCGTGGCCAGGTTGCCCTCCAGGCGCAGGTCCAGGGCTGCCAGGAGGGACCCGAGGTGGCCGCCTACGGGGAAGGCGTGGGCCAGGAAGGTGGCCACGGCCAGGGTCAGCATCAGCAGCCCCAGGGGGGGGCGGACCCGGTCCAGGAGGCTGGAGGTCTCCATGGGAACACAAGAGGAGCGGGAAACCGACATCTCCTGCTTCGGCAGGATGGCGCCGGCAGCTTGATTGTCCCGGCCAGGACCGCCCCCCCTCCGGGATCAGTCGCCGTCGGCGTAGCCGAGGGCCTCGATCTCGGCCAGCGCCTCGGCCTCCACCTGGGCCTCGCCCTGGAGGATGCGATACGCCTCGTCCTCTCCGGCTGTGCTCTCCCGCCAGGCCCGGTAGTGCCGGAGGATGTCCCGGGCCCATGGCCGGCCCTCGGGGGTGCCGGCCAGGTCTCGCTCCTCGCCCGGGTCCTCCTGGAGGTCGTAGAGGCGCATCCCGGTTACCTGTCCCTCCTGCCACTCCAGGACCAGCTTCCAGCGTCGGTCGAAGCGCACCGCCTCCCGGCCGGCGTAGCGGGTCAGGCGCAGGCGCTCCTCGGGCAGGGGCTCCTGGCCCTGGAGCAGGGGCATGAGGCTCTGGCCCTGGAGACCCGGGGGCTCCGTCACGCCCAGGGCCTCGAGGAGGGTGGGCAGCACGTCCACCAGCATCACCGGGGCGTCGTAGCGCCCGGCGTACTGCCTCTCCGGGAAGCGCAGCAGCAAGGGCACGCGGATCTGCTCCTCCCAGATCTCCAGGTGCCCGATGAAGTCATGCTCGGCCAGGCTCTCGCCGTGGTCGGAGAGGAAGACCAGGATGGTCCGGTCCAGGAGACCCAGGGTCCGGAGGAGGTGCACCATGCGCCCGACCCAGAAGTCGCCGGCAGCCACCCCGCCGTCGTAGAGGTCCCGGATGTAGCGGATCTCCTCCTGGCCCAGACTGCCCCCGGCCAGGAGCTCCTGGAGCTCGGTCCCGCACTTGCGGCGGGGGTCGAAGTCGCCCCGGTACCAGCCGGCGAAGCGGTCCCGGTACTCGGGGGGGGGCCAGTAGGGGCAGTGGGGGTCGTAGCCGTGGAGGAAGAGGAAGAAGCGCTCGTCCTTGTGGGCGCGCATCCAGTCGGCAGCCTGGGGAAAGCTGTCCTGGAGGGTGTGCTTCAGCCGGGCCTTCGGGCCGCCGGCCCCGTGGTACTCCTCGAAGCCGTACTGGACGCCGAAACTCGGCCGCAGGTAGCCGCCGCCGGTCCAGGCCGCCGTCCGCCAGCCGGCGTCCCGGAGGAGGGAGGCCAGGGTGTAGCGGGGCCGGACCCGGGGCCCGTGCTCCACCAGGCCGGTCCGGTGGGGGAACTGGCCGGTGAAGAGGGAGACGTGGCTCGGGCCGGTGCCGGTGCTCTGGGCGAGGCAGTCGGGGAAGACCGCCGCCTCCCGGGCCAGGGCGTCCGTCTTCGGGCTGGTGCGCCGCTCGGCGCCCAGGAAGGAGAGGCGATCCGCCCGGCAGGTGTCCAGGGAGATGAGGACCACGTTCCAGTCC